>CACAVT010000061.1 GCA_902536005.1 uncultured Pelagibacteraceae bacterium | reverse complement strand
TCAATAGGTAGAATAGCAAAAAAAACTATCCACCATATAATTATATAGATAATAGCCAGGCCTGTTGCGCTCATTAAATTCTTACTAAATTGATATTGGTAAAAGGTTTTTTTCCTGTTCTTTCTTTAGAAAATTTTCTACAAGCTATTTTTAATGCATCAATTAAGTTGTGCTCTTGTTGTTTGCTTCCAACTTTAAAAGTTCTTGAAATTATTTCTATTTCTTCAACTAACCCATAAGTAAACTCATCTTTATCTTCGATTGGCAAGCCTCTAAAAGAAAGCACTGGATCATTATGTATGTTGCCCTTTGGAGTTATCATAATAGTTACCTCTAAATATCCATTTGCGCTTAAATTTTTCCTATCTTTTATTGATTGTGAATCTGGATCAACACTAACACTGCCATCTAAGTAGAGTCTGCCACTTGGAGCTTTGTCATATACTTCAGGTTCTTCACCTGGATATAACTTAACGATATCACCATTTTCTACTTGAACTGGATGTGGTACTTGCATTTCTTTTGCAAAATTAATGTGTTCTATCATGTGCCTATGTTCACCGTGCACCGGTATTACACATTTGGGTTTTACCCATTGATACATCTCTTTAAGGTCTTCTCTATTTGGATGTCCAGAAACATGCACAAACTCAGTTTCTTCAGATATTACTTCTATGCCATCCTTAACAAGTTGATTGTGAAGTTTATAAAGTTTTTTTTCATTACCAGGTATAATTTTTGAAGAAAAAATTACAGCATCGCCTTTTTCAATAAAAACATCTGGATGAACATAACTAGAAATTCTCATCATTGCACCCATTGGTTCACCTTGACTTCCAGTACATAAATAGACAATTTTTTCTCTTGAAAAATTTTTAGCTTCTCTTGGATCAATTGGCTCAATTGTATTTTTTAAATATCCACATTGACGTGCAGCTTTATATATACGATGCATTGATCTTCCAACTAAAGAGATTTGTCTTCCTGTTTGTTCTGCACAATAAAAAGCTGTCTCCATTCTAGCTACGTTCGAGGCAAAAGACGTTATGATAATTCTTTTTTTCAATCGAGACATAACGTTTAACATATTTTTTCTTACATCTAATTCTGAACCTGATCTACCAGCGCTAAAAACATTTGTTGAATCGCAAATCATTGCTAACACACCTTCTTCACCAATTTCCTTTAATCTTTTTTCGTTTATATTGTCCCCAATCAAAGGATTTGGATCTACTTTCCAATCTCCGGTATGCAAAATAGCTCCTGCAGGAGTTTTTATTCTAAGTCCGTTTGGTTCTAATATAGAATGCGTTAAAGTAATGTATTCAATTTCAAATGGGTCTAAAGAAACTTTTCCATTTAACTCAACAATCTGTAAATCATTGGTTATATCGATTTGTTTTTCTCTAAATTTTTCTCGAATTAATACAGCTGTGAATGGTGTTGCAAAAATTTTACATTGTAATTTTGGCCATAGATGAGCTATTGCACCTATGTGATCCTCGTGAGCATGTGTCAAAAATATTCCTAATAAATTATTTTTTCTTTCAACTATAAACCCTGGATCTGGATAAATTAAATCAACACCTGGAATAGTATCATCTGCAAATGTTACCCCTATGTCGACCATAATCCATTTATGATCACTAGGTTGTCCATAGCCGAACAAATTCATGTTCATACCTATTTCACCTGATCCGCCTAAGGGACAAAATAATAGTTCATCTTTCATATTATTTAATTAATTTTGAAATCTTTATTAAGCCTTTAATTGTAATGTCTTGGTTGTGACTTGCTTTCGTTTTTATTGAGTTTTTAAATAAATTTGAAAATCCACCAGTAATAATTACTTTAAAAGATTTTCTGGTCTCTTTCATAATTAAATTAATAATATTGTCAATCAAACCCGCATAACCCCAAAAAAAGCCTGATCTAACAGCTGAGATTGTATTGTTACCAATGACTTTGTTAATCTTTTTTAAATCTATTTTTGGAATCAGAGTTGCTTTGTCAGACAAGGTTTTGAGAGATAATCTGACACCTGGGGCAATAATTCCTCCATAATAAGTATTTTTAATTAGTACATCAAAAGTTGTTGCTGTACCAAAATCTAAAATTATAAAATTGTTTTTATTGTTCATTAAACTTATAGCATTAGTAATTCTATCTGATCCCACCTGTTTATA
>CACAVT010000060.1 GCA_902536005.1 uncultured Pelagibacteraceae bacterium | reverse complement strand
TACTATTCTTAATTTTTAGAGGTCTAATAAGCAAATTAGTTATTAAAAAATTAGAAATAATCTCGAAAAGAACGACGAATAAATTAGATGATACTTTTGTTCAATCACTTGTAGGTCCAGCAAGATTTTTACCAATTGTATTAGGATTTTTTATTGCAAGCTACTACATGACTTTCTCACTAGAGGGAAGAGAAGTGGTAGACACAATTAATAGAACGTTGATCACTATTTTAATTTTTTGGGTAATTCACCAAATCATAGAACCAATCTCATACATACTTAGTGGTTTAGACAAATTGTTAACAAGAGAACTTATTGGCTGGATAATTAAATCGTTAAAAATTTTAATTTTTATTTTAGGTTTAGCAGCAGTTTTAGAATTGTGGGGAATTAAAATAGGTCCAATCATTGCAGGTCTTGGATTATTTGGTGTTGCCGTAGCATTAGGTGCACAAGATTTATTCAAAAATTTAATATCAGGAATTTTAGTTTTAGTTGAAAAGAGATTTAAAATTGGAGATTGGATAGCTGTCGAGGGTATTATTGAAGGTGTAGTAGAAAAGATTGGATTTAGATCAACAACAATTAGAAAGTTTGATAAATCTCTTGCTATTATTCCAAATTTTCAATTTGCCGAAAACGCAGTTGTAAATGTAAGTGAAACTTCAAACTGGTTAATTAGTTGGATTATTACACTTCAATATGACACTACAGTAGATCAATTAAAAAAAATTAGAGATGAAATAGAAAATCATATTAACTCAAGTGAGGATTATAATACTTCAATTGGTGTTGCGGTAAGAGTAGATAAATTTTCTGATAGTTCAATAGATATGTATGTAAGATGTTTTACCAAAACAGGAAGTTGGAATAATTGGCTTGATGTAAAAGAAAGATTAGCAATTGCGATTAAGGAAATTGTAGAAAAAAATGGCGCCTCATTTGCTTTCCCAAGTCAGTCGATTTATGTTGAGAAAAAATGATAGCTATTTTTTATTTAGTTTTACAAATTTTGAAATTGTATTCCTATGTTGTCATTGCTAATGTTATTGTAAGTTGGTTAATAGCTTTTAACGTTCTTAATACTCAAAATAGATTTGTGTATGCAATTTTAGAGTTGAGTTATAAATTAACCGAGCCTTTCCTTAATAAAATTAGACGTTTTTTGCCAAATTTTAACTGATTTAAATTGCGTTCCAACAACTCCCTTTTTACCCCACAAAACTTGTATAGGAATGTTTAATTTTTTTTTTCTGTCTTTTTTGTCATGCTCTAAATCGATAGTAGCCGCAGCCCTATAATCCTCACAAGTTGCATGAATTCTTTTTTTTTGTTTAAAGGCTCTAAAATATTCATCTTCAACTTTTCCAATCGCACGTTTTGATGACCTATTAAAACGACTTTTTAACCATCTTTTAGGATCTGCCATTATCATTTTCTCTGGTAAAGGTGCTGGCTGTATTAAATAAAACCAGTGAAAATATCCTTTTGCAAATTTCATATCAGTACGCTCGTACATATCTAGAGTTGGACAAATATCTAATACACTTAATGCCATAATCTTATTTCTATAATCTCTTGCCATTCTATGTGCAACTCTCCCGCCTCTATCATGTCCAGCAACAAAAAATTTTTTAAAATTTAATTTACTCATCAATTGAACCATATCTTTAGCCATTTCTCTTTTAGAATAATTTTTATGATTAGTACCACCAGGTAAAACTAAACTATCTCCATATCCTCTAAGGTCAGCAACTATTACAGTAAAATATTTACTAAGCTCAGGGGCAGTCTTGTGCCACATCACATGTGTTTGGGGATATCCATGAAGTAATAATAAGGGGGGACCGTTACCTTTAAATCGACAAAATATTTTACCCTTGTTTACTTTAACAAATTTTTTTTTAAAACCATTAAACATGATTAAACTATTTAATTATTTAATAGTTTATTTTTCGCCTTTTCAAATTCCTCTTGAGAAATAATTCCTTTTTCTTTTAGATCATTCAATTTAGTAAGTTCATCACTTAAATTGCTGCTTTGTTCATCAGAAGTTTCGCTTGTCTCCCTACCCTCACTTTCAGCTTCCTCTTTCTCAGCTCTATTAGCTTCCTTAGACTTAAAACCATTCATAATTGCCATTCCACCTAAATATAAAATATAAGCCATAATAGGAATAACCAATCCAAAAAAAATTATT
>CACAVT010000059.1 GCA_902536005.1 uncultured Pelagibacteraceae bacterium | reverse complement strand
TAAAAAAAAAATTTATAAAAAAATAGTCTTAATAAATGATTTTTACAAAACTTATTTTGGGTTTAAACCAAAAATAGCAATAACTGGTCTCAACCCTCACTGTGAAAGCATAGATGATTTTAACGAAGATGAAAAAATATTAATCCCTGTTGTAAAAAAACTTAAAAAAAAATATTTTGTTACAGGTCCCTTTCCAGCTGACACTATATTTTTAAAAAAAAATAGAAAAAAATTTAATGTTATAGTTGGCATGTATCATGATCAGGTTTTAACACCCATGAAAACTTTATTTGAGTATGATGCTATTAATATCACTTTAGGATTGCCTTTTATGAGAATTTCTCCAGATCATGGGCCAAATGAAAAAATGATAGGTAAAAACAAATCAGATCCAACTAGCTTAATTAAAGCTATTAACTTTTTAGATAAAAATTGATTTACGCTAAAAAAAGTTTAGGTCAAAATTTTCTAATTGATAAAAAAATTTTGGAAAAAATTGTAAATACAACTACTATTAAAGATAAAGTAATTCTTGAAATTGGACCAGGAACAGGAAACCTAACCTCTTATATTCTCAAAAAAAAACCAAAAAAAATATTTGTAATTGAAAAAGATAATGAACTTTCGAGCAGTCTTGAAAATAAATTTTATAATCAAATAACAATTATTAATAAAGATGTTTTAAAAGTAGATGAAACAAAACTTTTCGATGAGCAAGTAACTGTCTTTGGTAATTTGCCATACAATATTTCAACTGAAATTCTAAGCAAATGGATAATTAATCTAAAAGATAACTTTTGGTTTGAGTGTTTGGTTTTAATGTTTCAAAAAGAAGTTGCTGATAGGATAATTGCCGAATTTGATACATCAGATTACGGAAGATTATCAATAATTTGTAACTGGAAGCTTAATATTAAAAAGATATGTGACATCGAACCTGAAGCATTTTTTCCAAAACCAAAAATTCATAGCTCATTATTATTATTCCACCCAAAGAAAAATTTTGTTAAAATTAATGATCCAAATAATTTGGAAAAAGTTACAAGAATTTTTTTTAATCAAAGAAGAAAGATGTTAAAGAAACCTTTTAATCAACTCTTTAATGGAGATCAAAAAGTGTTAGATAAACTTAAAATTGATTTAAATTTAAGACCACAAAATCTTAATTTAGAAACTTATTACAAACTAGCATATGAATACGAAAATTTAAGAGGTTAATTTTTCAACATGGCTTCTTATATATTCTGGATCATAATCTTTAGAGCCATCATTAACTACAGCATCAATTAAATTTGTAATTTTGGAGTAGCATTCAGTCAAATCGTTATTAATAACAACGTAATCATAATTTATCCAATGTAATACATCTCTTTCGAACTGTTTCATTCTTTCTTTTGCCATTAATTTATCGCTTGAATGACGCTTGGATAATCTTTCAAACAAAACTTCTTTACTCGGAGGTAATATAAAAAAAGTAATTAATTTATAATCTAATTTTTTATTTTTAATTTGATCGGCTCCTTGCCAATCAATATCAAAAAGAACATTTTTACCTTTATTTAATTTGTCAATTACTGGTGTTCTTGTTGTACCATAAAAATTATTGAAAACTTTTGCATATTCAAGGAACTCTCCATTTTTTATTAACCTTTTGAATTCTAATTCATCAACGAAAAAATAATCTTCATTTTGATTTTCATTAGGTCTAGGTTGTCTGGTAGTATGTGATATTGAGATTTCAAAATTATCTTTTTCTGATAATTTTTTGACCAATGTTGTTTTACCTGCTCCAGAAGGAGAAGATAAGATTATCATTACTCCATCTTTTTCTGATGGCATTAAAATTTCTAGTTAGCTTTACCTTCGATAAACTTAACCGCGTCTCCGACAGTTAAAATTTTCTCTGCTTCACTGTCTGAAATTTCAGATCCAAATTCTTCTTCAAAAGCCATCACTAATTCAACTGTATCTAAACTATCAGCACCTAAATCATCTATAAAACTAGACTCTTCAGTTACTTTTGCTTCATCTATACCTAAGTGATCTGCTACAATTTTTTTTACTTTGCTTGAAACGTCTTCTGACATATTGATCCTTTTTGTTATAAATTCTTATTAGTTTAAAAACCTATTTTGTCAAGCCATATACATGCCTCCATTAACATGCAAGGTTTCTCCATTTATATAACTTGAGTGATTAGAGCATAAAAAAAGTACAGCATTTGCAATATCATCTGGCTCTCCTAGTCGGG
>CACAVT010000058.1 GCA_902536005.1 uncultured Pelagibacteraceae bacterium | reverse complement strand
TTAAATTTAAGAAATATGATTAATTAAGATGCTTTTATCAAATTCATTTATACCAATATTAAAAAATAATCCTTCAGAAGCAAAAATTAAATCTCATCAATTGATGTTGAGAGTAGGTATGATTAAGCAAGCCTCTGCAGGAATTTATTCATGGTTACCTTTAGGTTTTAAGGTAATGAAAAAAATTGAAGACATTGTCAGACAAGAACAAAACAAAATTGGAGCTCAAGAAATATTAATGCCAACAATTCAATCCAGCGAAATTTGGAAAGAAAGTGGTCGTTATGACGATTATGGTGAAGAGATGTTAAGAATAACAGACCGTCAAAATAGAGAAATGTTATATGGACCAACAAATGAAGAGCAAGTTACTGAAATTTTTAGATCTTCAATAAAATCTTATAAATCACTCCCACAACTTATGTATCATATTCAATGGAAGTTCAGAGATGAAATTAGACCTAGATTTGGAATTATGCGTGGTAGAGAGTTTTATATGAAAGATGCCTATTCATTTGATGTATCAGATGAAGAAGCTTTTTATTCTTATAATAAATTTTTCCTATCATATTTAAGAACATTTAAAAGATTATCTTTGACAGCAATACCAATGGCTGCTGATACAGGACCTATAGGTGGAAATTTATCTCATGAATTTATTATTCTTGCTGATACTGGAGAAAGTAAAATTTTCACAGATAAAAGAATATTAGATCTTGATAGTGATGATAATAAAATAGAAAAATTATCATTGGAAAGTATGAGAAAAAAATATGAACAGTTTTATGCTGTAACTGATGAAAAGTTTAATAAAGAAGAGTTTGAAAAAATTGTTTCTAAGCAAAATCAATTGATTACGAAAGGAATCGAAGTAGGTCATATATTTTATTTTGGTGACAAGTATTCAAAACCAATGGGAGCATCAGTTGATTTACCAGGTGGAAAAAAAGATTTTGTTAAAATGGGTTCTTATGGAATCGGTGTATCAAGACTAGTAGGGGCTATAATTGAGGCTAAATATGAGGATAAAAATGAAATCATGAAATGGCCATTGTCTGTTGCTCCTTATGATATTGCTTTAATACCTATGATAAATAAAAATGACACCTCAGCTTTAGATAAAGCAAATAATATTAATATAGAATTACTCAAAAATAATATTGATGCAATCATTGATGATACAGATGAGAATTTCTCGTCAAAAATTAAAAAAATGAATTTAATTGGTGCCCCATATCAAATTATTATTGGTAAGAAAAGTGAGGGTGATTTATTAGAGTTCAAGGAAACCGGTGGTGAAACTCAAAATTTACCATTAAGTAAAATTATAGAAATTATAACTAAACAAAAAAATTCAATTTGATTTCTACTTTAGAAAAAGAAATTACTTTTAGATTTTTAAAAGCCAGAAAAAAAGATGGTTTTTTGAATGTAATATCAATTTTTTCTTTTATTGGCATAAGCCTAGGTGTTGCTGTTCTTATCATCGTAATGTCCGTCATGAATGGATTTAGAACTGAATTAATTGATAAGATAGTTGGCTTTAATGCTCATGCGGTTGTTAAACTTTACGATAAACCTTTAGCTTCCTTGTCAGATAAAGATTTTGCTAAAGGTGTTTTATCAAATGATGGTGAAGCAGTTATTTTTCACAAGAATGGCACCAAAGGAGTTTTGCTAAAAGGTTATTTAGAAAAGGATTTTAAAGACCTGGAAATTTCTAATAATGACTTTTTTTTTGGTTCTAAAAATTTAAATGAAAATTTAATTTCTATTGGTCGAGATTTAAGTGATATCTTGGAATTAGATATTGGAGATGAGGTTTCAATTACTTCACCCTCAGGAGTTCAAACGTTAGTTGGGTCCTTACCAAAGCAAAAATTATTTCTTATAACTTCAATATTTGAAAGTGGATTATCAGAATATGATGAAAATATTGCGTATATAAATTTAAATACTTTAGACAAAAATAAAAATGATAGATTTATCGAATATTATTTTAAAGACCCAAAAAATATAGAAAATCATAAAGAAAAACTTATGAAACTATACCCAGATGCATTTGTATATACTTGGGCTGATATGAATAGTTCATTGTTTTCAGCACTTAAAGTTGAGAGAAATGTGATGTTTATTATTTTATCTTTAATTATTATTGTCGCTGCTTTTAATATAATTTCAGGTTTAACAATTTTAGTTAAAAATAAAACTCGAGATATTGCAATTTTAAAATCTATTGGAGTCTTGAATAAATCTATAATTAAAATTTTTTTT
>CACAVT010000057.1 GCA_902536005.1 uncultured Pelagibacteraceae bacterium | reverse complement strand
CCTATCTACATCAAGTTCATTAAAGTTTATTTTTTCAAAATTATCATTTATGTTGCCTAACAAATATCTAAAAGTATTTCTAATTTTCCTATAAGACTCTGCATGTTGATCCAAAATAGAATAATCAATTCTTAAATCTTCAGCGTAATTTGACGATGCTACCCAGATCCTCAAAATATCTGCACCATATTTCTTTAATATATCTTCTGGTGCAATTACATTTCCTAGAGATTTAGACATTTTTAAACCTTTTCCATCTACAACAAATCCATGAGATAAAATTGACTCAAATGGAGCTGTCCCTCTAGTTCCACATGACTCAAGCAATGAAGAATGAAACCATCCTCTATGTTGGTCTGAGCCTTCTAAATACATTGATGCCGGCCACTTTAAATCATCTCTTTTTTCTAAAACAAAAGAGTGCGTGGAACCACTATCAAACCAAACTTCAACGATATCACTTAGTTTTTCATATTCTTGTGCTTTGTATTTATTTCCTAAAAATCGTTGAGGATCATCTGAAAACCAACAATCAGAGCCTTCTTTTTCATAAATGGATGCAATATTTTCCGTAACTTCATTGTCTACTAAAATTTCTTTTGTTTTTTTATTCACAAAAATTGGAAGAGGCACTCCCCAAACTCTTTGTCTTGAAACACACCAATCAGGTCTCGTTTCTATCATTGATTTTAATCTTTCCTTACCTTTACTTGGATAAAAAGCCGTTTCATCAATAGCTTTTAATGCTTTATCTCTTAATTTATGACTTTCCATTGAGATAAACCATTGTGGAGTAGCTCTATGTACAAGTGGCGCCTTAGACCTCCATGAGTGTGGATAAGAATGAATCAGCTCACCATTAAATAATAAATTTTTTTGTTCTCTAAGTTTTTCTATTACAATTGGATTTGCTTTAAAAATATGAATTCCTTCAAACAATTTCACATTGTTTGTGTATTTTCCATCTCCATCAACTGTTTCTATTGCTTTGATACCGTTATTCAAACAAAGATTAAAGTCATCAGGTCCATGACTAGGTGCGCAGTGAACTATTCCAGTTCCTTGCTCAGTAGTTACAAATCTAGCCTCAAGCATTGGTACATCATGATCATAACCAAGATTTAAAAAAGGGTGACTACAAATAGTATTATTAAATTCTTTTCCTTTAAATTTATGAATTTTTTTATAATTTTTTAGTTCGCACTCTTTAACGACTGATTCTAGCAGAGCATCCGCAATAACAATTTTTCTATTTTTAAAATCACCTTCATCATTTATTTCCAAAATTACATAATCAAGCGACTCATTAAATGCTAAAGCTTTATTGGCTGGTATTGTCCATGGAGTTGTTGTCCAAATAACTATTTCACTTCCAACGAAATCTTTTAAATTAGAAGATTTAACTTTAAATGAAGTGTAAATTGTGTCTGATTTGTGGTCTTGATATTCTACCTCAGCATCTGCAAGTGCCGTCTTCTCAACTGTTGACCATAATACAGGTTTAAAACCTTTATATAAACTCCCTTCTTTTAAAAATTTACCAAGCTCCCTGACTATCTGAGCTTCTGCATCAAAGCTCATTGTTGAGTAATAATTTTCCCAATCCCCTATAACACCTAATCTTTTAAATTGACTTTTGTGAACTTCAATCCACTTCTCGGCAAATGCTCTACATTCTTTTCTAAACTCAACTATTGGAACCTCATTTTTGTTTTTTTTATTTTTTTTATACTGTTCTTCTATTTTCCATTCAATTGGCAAACCATGACAATCCCAGCCTGGAACATAAATAGAGTCTTTTCCATCCATTTGATGAAATTTTATAATTATATCTTTAAGAATTTTATTCAGAGCTGTTCCCATATGAATATTTCCGTTAGCATAAGGCGGACCATCATGTAGAATGAATTTTTCTCTTCCCTTACTTTCTTTTCTCAATTCATCGTAAAGATTTATTTTTTTCCAATATTCAAGAATTTCTGGTTCTCTAGTAGGCAAGTTAGCTTTCATGGAAAAAGCTGTTTTTGGCAGATTTATTTGTGATTTAGTCATTTAGTCTTTTTTGCAATATTTAAATCTTTTTTTATTTGAGCTCTTAATTGATTAATATTATTAAATTTTTTTTCTTTCCTTATAAACTTTAAAAACTCTACTGATAAAAGTTTATTGTAAAGATTTCCAGAAAAATTAAATAAATGAACTTCTAGTAATATTTTTTTTTGATTAAATGTTGGCCTATATCCAAGATTAGCAATTCCTTGAAGATATTTCTTACTATTTTTTCTCAAAACCTTTACAGCATAAACTCCTGTTTTTGCTAAAACATAATCGCCGATATCTATGTTGCAGGTTGGAAATCCAATTTTTTTTCCTACTTGTCTTCCTTTTTTAACTACTCCTTGTATCGTCCAATATCTTTTTAAAAGATTATTAGCTCTGTCCAATTGACCT
>CACAVT010000056.1 GCA_902536005.1 uncultured Pelagibacteraceae bacterium | reverse complement strand
CTGCAGCAACTTTAATTTCTGGATGGATTAAAAAATATAGATGGATAGCTTGGCTTGGATTATTAGCCATTTTAATTGTAGCAGTTGAGTTGATTTACACAGATATTAAAATATTATTCTTTTAATGTATCTTCAAAAAATAGATCTTAAAAACAAATATGCTTTAGTTACTGGTGCAGGAAAAGGACTTGGAAGAGCGTGTTCTATTGCTCTTGCTGAAGCAGGTGCAACAATTATAGCTTTAAGTAGAACTCCTTCAGATCTAAATAAATTAGAAAAGGATATTAAAAGAGTTAAGGGGAAAATTATTAAAGTTTCCTGCGATGTAATGAACTATGAAGATTTAAAACAAAAATTAGAAAAGATTAAAATTATTGATGTGTTAGTAAATAATGCTGGTACTAATATTCCAGAACCCTTTGAAAAAATCAAACAAAAAAGCATGAATTATCTTGTAGATTTAAATCTAAAGGCAGCATTTAACGTGGCACAACTTGTCGTAAAAAAGATGCTAAAAAATAAAAAAAGACCTGGCTCAATTATAAATATGTCATCACAGCTCGGTCATGTGGGTATGGGAGGAAGAAATGTATACAACATGACAAAATTTGGTATTGAGGGACTGACTAAAGGAATGGGGGTAGAGTTAGCTAAAAAAAATATCAGAGTTAACACGGTAGCGCCTACTTTTGTTGAAACGCCTATGGTTAAAAACTTTTTTAAAAACAAAAAATTTAAAAAATTAGCTCTTGGAAATATTCCTATGGGAAAAGCAGCTACTGAAAGTGATGTTGCTACAACAGTATGCTTTTTGGCATCCTCAGCATCTTCAATGATAACTGGAACATCAATAATTATAGATGGTGGATGGACAGCTCAATAATTTATAGATTTTTTTTTATTTTTTTAATTTTTATATCACCAGTAAAAGCTATTGAATTTCAAGGTAAATTTCTACAAGGTCATTTTATATTAGGTAAAACTAACCCGAATGCTAAAATTTTGGTTGGAAAAAAAGAAGTTAAAGTCTCAAAAGATGGTTTTTTTGTCTTTGGTATAGATCGAGATCAAAAATACGACCTAACATTTACAAAAATTATTAATGGAAAAAAATCAATAACTACAAAAAAAGTTTTGAAGAGGAAATATAATATACAAAGAATAGATGGTTTAGCAGAAAGTAAAGTCACCCCTCCAGAGTCTGTTTATAAAAGGATTAAAAAAGAGAATAATGCAATTGGAGAAGCAAGAGCAATAAATTCTGATTTACAATTTTTTAAAGAAAAATTTATCATGCCAGTTGAAGGTATAATCAGTGGTGTTTATGGTAGTCAAAGAATTTTAAATGGTAAACCAAGATGGCCTCACTACGGAATAGATATTGCTGCTAAACAAGGAACGATGATTAAATCTTCTGGTTCAGGTATAGTTACTATGGCTGAGGATGATTTATATTATACAGGAGGTACAGTTATAATGGATCATGGTCATGGGATATCCACTATATATTCTCATTTAGAAAATGTTTTGGTTTCAGTTGGTGATCAAATTAATCAAGGAGATGTTATAGGAACTGTAGGATCAACAGGAAGATCAACAGGACCACATTTGGATTTTAGAGTGAATTGGTTTCAAACACGACTTGATCCCATGTCTGTCTTAAACTAAATCTCAGATTTTGCTCTGAAACGTTCATAAATCAACCTAGCTCTAACTCCTAAACTTAAAATTGGATCAGGAGGAAGCCAAGTGGGTTTATTTCTTGCTTCTATAGTTTCAATCTCTTTTGTATTTTCATTACTTGCTTTAATTGCAATTTGCTCTCCAAATAAAGTGCCAACTCCAATACCAGAACCATTATAACAACCTGCAACAAATAAATTGTCATCTATTTTTTCAAAAATTTGAGAACTATTTCTTGTTCTTGAAACAATCCCTGACCAAGAAGATTGAATAATATCTTCCGGTAATTCTGGAAATCTTTTTTTAATTCCAATCTTTTGTTTTAATGATCTTTTGGTTAATTCAGACTTAGACATTTCATAAGGATTATAAACTTCTGCAGTATTTCTAATTAAAATTCTTCTATCTTTAGTCATTCTTATAGTAGCCCCCATTGGTCTTACAGGTAAAACTCCCCACTCTTTAGGCTCACCAAGAGATAAAAACTCTTCATCTGATAAAGGTCTTGTCATACTAGCGGTCAAAGTAATAGGAAAATTATAATTTGATTTTATTCCTAAAGACTTCAGAAATCCGTTTGTAGCAAAAATAATTTTTTTGGTTTTAATCGAACCATTTTTAAATTTACAAATGACTGTATCATTTTTCTTTTTCCAATCTAATAACGACGAATTTTCATAAAGATTTACGTTATCTGGTAATGTATCAATCATAGCTCTAACCAATTTGCCTGGATGTAATAAAATCCCTCCCTTTGTATGGAGAGCAATATTGTAAAAATTAGTACCTAATCTTTTTTTAAGCTCTTTATTTGATAACAAATTGTGTTCAAAACCTAGTTTTGATAAGGTATTTGAAAAATTTTCTAATATTTTTCTATCTTGTTGCTTTGATGA
>CACAVT010000055.1 GCA_902536005.1 uncultured Pelagibacteraceae bacterium | reverse complement strand
CAACAATGAGCAACAATCTGCCAACCCTTTCTAATGAAGGTGGACTATCTGCATATTTAGAGCAGATTAAAAAATTTCCTATGTTAGCCGCAGAAGAGGAATATATGCTAGCAAAAAACTGGAAAACGACTGGTAATATTAAAGCTGCAGAAAAACTAGTCACTAGTCACTTAAGATTAGTTGCAAAGATTGCTATGGGCTACAAAGGATATGGTTTGCCTATTAATGAAATGATTTCTGAAGGAAATGTAGGTCTTATGCAAGCTGTTAAGAAATTTGAACCAGAAAAAGGTTTTAGATTGGCAACTTATGCAATGTGGTGGATTAAGGCTTCTATTCAAGAATATATTTTAAGATCTTGGAGTCTTGTAAAAATTGGAACTACAACTGCTCAAAAAAAATTATTTTTTAATTTAAAGAAAATTAAAAATCAAATTTCTCCAGAAACTGAAGGAGACTTAAGAGATGAACATGTTAATCATATAGCTAATAAGCTAGATGTAAGTAAAGAAGAAGTTGTTTCAATGAATAGAAGACTTTCTGGAAAGGAGTTCTCGCTAAACGCTCAAGTTGGGGAAGATGGCGATGAGTGGCAAGACTGGTTGGTTGATAAAGAACTTGATCATGACTTAAAATTTGCTCACCACGAGGAAATGGAGCAAAGGAAAGATTTATTGAAAGACTCTATTAAAGTTCTTAACGATAGAGAAAGAGAAATTTTATACTCAAGAAGACTAAACGATGATCCAACTACACTAGAGGATTTAAGTAAAAAATATAAAATTAGCAGAGAAAGAGTGAGACAAATAGAAAACAAAGCATTTGAAAAACTCCAAAAGCATATGCTTCTATTAGCTAAATCAAAAAATCTTTTACCCGCAAACTAAACTTCAAAAGGGTTTTCAATTAAAATAGTATCATCTCTTTCTGGACTAGTTGATATACTAGATACTTTCGCACCAATGAAATCTTCTACTGCAAAAATATATTTTTTTGCATTTTCGGGTAACGAGTCCATATTTTTAACTCCACTTGTAGTAATTTTCCATCCTGGAAAAGTTTCATAAATTGGTTTTATCTTTAACTGGTCTTCTACAGCAGCAGGTAAATAATCTAATTTTTTACCATCAAGCTCATAAGCAACACACATTTTAATTTCATCTAATTCATCAAGTACATCTAATTTCGTTAAAGCAATACCATCAATCCCTGAAACTTTAATAGTTTGCCTCACTAAAACGCCATCAAACCATCCACATCTTCTTTTTCTACTTGTAACAGTTCCAAATTCTTTTCCGCGTGTTCCTAAAAGTTCACCAATATCATCTGTTAACTCTGTAGGAAAAGGGCCTTCTCCAACTCTTGTTGTATAAGCTTTTGTAATTCCAAGAACATAATTTATTGAATTAGGACCACAACCGGTTCCTGTCGCTGCGCTTGAGGCAACAGTATTAGATGAAGTTACAAAAGGATAAGTTCCATGATCTACATCAAGTAAAACACCTTGAGCTCCTTCAAATAAAATTTTCTTTTTTTGTTTTTTAAATTGATCGATCTTTAGCCAAACTGGCTGAGAGAATTCTAATATTTTAGGTGCTATTTTAAGCAAATCAGATTTAAGCTGATCTTTTTCAAAAATTTTTTTTCCTAGGCCTTTTCTAATCGCATTATGATGAACTAATACAGAGTCGAGTCTTTGATCTAAATTTTTTTCAGATCTTAGATCCATAACTCTTATAGATCTTCTTCCAACTTTATCTTCATATGCTGGTCCAATTCCACGTCTTGTAGTTCCTATTTTGCTTTTTCCTGCTGCGTCTTCTCTAATCTCATCCATTTCTATATGAAAAGGCAAAATTAAATTCGCAGATTCTGAAATAATAAAATTATTTGTATTTACTTCTACGCCTTTAGATTTTATTTCCTCTATTTCCTCTAATAAAGCCCATGGATCTACGACAACTCCGTTACCAATAATTGATATTTTACTTTTTCTAACTATTCCAGATGGTAGCAATCTCAATTTATATGTAACACCATCAATTACTAAAGTATGGCCAGCATTGTGGCCTCCTTGGAATCTTATTACTACATCAGCCTGTTCAGATAACCAATCAACAATTTTTCCTTTACCTTCGTCACCCCATTGAGATCCAACAACAACTATGTTTTTCATTATTTAAATTTTTTGTTTACTTTTACGGAAGTAAGATGGTTAATTGGGCCATGACCTTTTCCATATTTAGGGTTTGATTTAATTGCAGAATTTACATACTTAATTCCAAGCTCACAAGATTTCTTTACTGTTTTTCCACATGATAAAAAAGTTGTAACTGAGCTAGATAAAGTACAACCTGTACCATGAGTATTCTTTGTTTTGTGACGTTCGCTTTTGAAGATCTTTATATCTTTTGTGTTAATTAAAATATCTATTACATTTTTATGTTTTAAATGGCCACCCTTTATAAGTACATTTTTAGCTCCTAATCCTATAAGTTTATTAGCAGCAAAAATCATATCCTCTTTTGTTAAAATTTTTGTTTTAGTTAAAATTTCTGCCTCAGGGATATTAGGGGTAATAAGCGATACTTTTTTA
>CACAVT010000054.1 GCA_902536005.1 uncultured Pelagibacteraceae bacterium | reverse complement strand
AGCAAGAGCGATGGAAAAAAAAGGATTTGAGGTTTTTCAAGCTGAGAGTGTACAAAAGGGAGTTGAATCTGTAAAAACTAAAAAACCCGGTTTTGCTGTTGTAGACTTAAGGCTTGCAGATGGTAATGGACTTGAGGTTGTAAAAGAAATTCAGTCTTCAAATAGTGATAGTAGGATCATCATGTTAACTGGATATGGAAATATTCCAACGGCAGTAGCTGCAATCAAAGAAGGTGCTATAGATTATTTAGCCAAACCTGCTGATGCAGAAGATGTAGAGAAAGCATTATTAGCAGATCCTTCAAAAAAAGCTGCCCCACCTGAAAACCCCATGTCGGCTGACAGAGTTAAGTGGGAACATATACATAGAGTTTTCGAGTTATGTAATAGGAATGTTTCAGAAACAGCCAGAAGACTTAAAATGCACAGAAGAACTCTTCAAAGAATTCTTTCTAAAAGATCACCTAGATAAATTTTTTAATTTTAATTATTTGCTTAGTCAAAAGAGCTAAAAGCATAATTTTAAAAATCTCGGCTAATAGAAACGGTTTCGCACCCAAAGCAAAAATTGGCTTATCCCATCCAATCAATGTCCCAAGCCAAATTAGACCCAAAATATAAATTGTTGAAGTTGCGATAATTAACTTAAATAAAACAACGAAAAAATTATCATCAATTTTAATTTTAGAAGCTAAGTAACCAGCTGTTAAAAAACCAATTAAGTAACCCATAGTCGGTCCCGTAAAGTAAACTAATCCAATACCTTTTTCAGGGGAATTTGAAAATACAGGAAGCCCTGCAATTCCCTCAATTAAATACAGACCAATTGTAGCAAGTGCAATTTTATACCCTAAACTTATTCCTAAAAACAATACAACAAATGTTTGCATAGTCATTGGAACTGGATAGAAAGGAATTTTGATCTTTGCTGATATTGTCAGTGCTATTGAGCCAAGAACAATAACAACCAGAGATTTAAATAGTTTAGCTTGTGTGAGATTTTTTGTTAATTCCATTGTTAAATAATACTCAAAATATAAAAAATAATCTACTTATAATTGTTATAATAACTGAAAGTAAATTTTTTTATATACAGAATATATTATCATTATAATATTTAATATTACCTCATGAATAAAATTCAAAAAACAGATCATTTTTATTTGATTGATGGCTCTGGTTATATTTTTAGAGCTTATTATGCTTTGCCTCCATTGACTAGAAAAAGTGATGGACTTCCAACAGGTGCTGTAAGTGGTTTTTGCAGTATGTTATTTAAATTATTAGAGGACTCAAAATCTGATCAAAACTTGCAAAAACCAACACATTTTGCAGTAATATTTGACTCAGCAAGAAAAACTTTCAGAAATGAAATTTATAGTGATTACAAAGCTAACAGGTCAGAGGCGCCTGATGATTTGGCTCCTCAATTTGAGTATATAAGAAAATCAGTACTAGCATTCAATTTACCATCTGTAGATCTTCCTAATTATGAAGCAGACGATTTAATAGCCACATATGTTGATCAAATCCTTAAAAAAGGTGCAAAAGTTACAATTGTCTCATCAGATAAAGATTTAATGCAGCTTTACAAAAAAGGGGTTCGAATTTTTGACCCCATGAAAAACAAATTTATAACTGACGATGATGTCTTAAAAAAATTTGGAGTAGATGCTTCAAAAGTTATTGATGTACAATCTTTAGCAGGAGATAGTAGTGATAATGTCCCTGGTGTTCCAGGTATAGGTGTTAAGACAGCTGCAGAGCTAATTAACAAATATGGCACTTTAGAAAATTTACTAAAATCTGCTCATGAGATTAAGCAAAATAAAAGAAGAGAAACATTAATAGAGAATAAGGATAAAGCATTAATAAGTAAAAAACTTGTAACACTAGATCATGAATCTCCTGTTAATAGAGAGTTAAGTGAATTTAAATTACAAAATATAGATAAAGATAAATTATATAAATTTTTAAGAGAAATGGAATTTAACAGGTTGTTAAGTTCTGCAATTTCTGCTTATGGAGAACCTGAACTAGAAAGTAACAAGATTGAAACTCAAAATCTAGAAAAACAACAAACGATAAATAATAAAAATTATTATTTAATTAATAGTTTAGATGAAATTGATAAATGGATAGATGAGGCAGAAGAAGTTGGTGAAGTTGCTGTTGATACGGAAACAACCTCATTAGATCCTCACCAAGCAGATTTAGTAGGTATTTCTCTCTGTTCTAAAATTGGAAAAGCATGTTACATACCAGTTGGTCACAATTCACCCAAGTGTCTTAAAAAAGATGCGGTAATTAAAAAATTAAAAAAAATATTAGAAGATCCTAGTATAAAAAAAATAGGCCAAAATATAAAATTTGATTTTATCGTACTTTATAAGTGTGGAATAACGCTTTCATCAATGGAAGATACAATGCTGATGTCTTATGTCTTAGATGCAGGAAAAAATAGACATAATATGGATACTTTATCAGAAATTCATTTAGGGCATAAAACTATTTCTTTTAAAGAGATGGTAGGAACTGGCAAGAAAGAAATTAATTTTAGTGAAGTAGAATTAGATAAAGCAAAAGATTACGCTGCTGAAGATGCCGATATTACTTTTAGATTATACAAGAAATTTATTAAAAATTTAAAATCAGAAAAAATGACAAATATC
>CACAVT010000053.1 GCA_902536005.1 uncultured Pelagibacteraceae bacterium | reverse complement strand
CTCATTCCCTTATAATCCCATAACTTTTAAATTTATTGAATTATTTCTATCGGAAAATATGAATAATAAATTCTGTTAAACTAGAAACAGACTAGAAACCAGAGAGATAAAATAAATAAATTTTATTTTTCCCAATCAAATCTTGGAAAAGAGTCAAATATTTTAAATATTCCATCTGACCATTGATTACAAACTTTAGAATATTCTTCATCATTAAGATTAAGACATTTTTGAGATGCAATTTTATATTCATCTTTTCTTAAAACTGTAAAATCTATTGGAGGGCCTACTGTTAGATCACTTTTTAAAGTTGAGTCCATTGATATTAATGCACATCTTGATGCATCACCGATAGAAACATCTGGTTTTATAACTCTATCTAAAATTGGTTTTCCATATTTAACTTCGCCAATTACTAGATAAGGCTTACTGTCAGCAGGTTTTATGTAATTTCCTTGTGAATATATTAAATATAATTCCATAGGTTGACCTTTTATTTGACCTCCAAGAATAAATGTAGATCCTAATAATACTGTATCCGTATTAATTCCTTTTGGTGACGAGTGTTTAATATTTAGTGATCCTATGTAGGAGGCAATTTGATCAAAATCTTTACAAGTATTTAAATTCATTACACCAGTTGTGTTTTTTAAATCTGTATCAATAGATTTAAATACAGCTTGAGATGTTCCAAGGTTACCAGATGTAACGATAATTACAGTTCTATCGCCAACATCATAGGTATACATTTTTGAATATATATTAACATTGTCAAGACCTGCATTAGTTCTTGAATCTGATGCAATAATTATTCCGTCCTTAGCTTTAATGCCAACACAATATGTCATTATTTACTACTATTTAATAAAATCATTATTTTATAATTAATTATTATCATATCAGATATATCTATTATGCATTTGATTATTTCCTTTAACTATTGAAAAATAACATAATGGTTTCTAAATTTTGGAAAAATTACAATTCAGGTGATGCATATGATGGTTATCTAACTAAGGATAATAAGCTTAGAAAGCATGCCTCAATAATTTCTAATATTTTAGAGAGACACGGAAAAAAGAAACTGCAAGAAATAGAAAAAAACTGTCAGAGCACTATAAGTGCTAGAGGTATAAATTTTAGAGTTTATGCTGCAAATAATAGAGCTGAACAGAAGAAGTGGCCACTAGACATAATTCCCAGAATAATACCAAAATCTCAATGGAATAAAGTTTCAAGAGGTTTGAAACAGAGAGCAAAAGCATTAAATTTATTTATAGACGATACGTATAATCAAAAAAGAATTTTTAAAGACAATATAATACCGAAAGAGATAATTTTTAAATCTCCATACTACGTTAAAGAGTGTGAAGGATTTTCTCCCAAATATAAAGCTTGGGCAAATATTTCAGGTATAGATCTTATTAGAAACAAGAATGGTGATTATTTAGTTTTAGAAGACAATTTACGTGTACCGTCAGGTGTTTCTTATATGTTAGAAAATAGAATGGTAATGCGAGATGTTTTTCCAGAGCTTTTTACTAGATATAAAGTTGCTTCAATTCATCAATACACAAATAAACTTTACAACTGCATGACAGAGTGTATTCCAAAAAAAACTTCTAATCCACACATGGTTTTGCTTACACCCGGTGTTTACAATTCAGCTTATTTTGAACATGAGTTTTTGGCTGAGCAAATGGGTATAGCATTAGTAGAAGGCAAAGATCTTTTTGTAGAAAATGATAATGTGTACATGAAAACTGTAAAAGGTCCTTTAAAAGTTGATTGTATATATAGACGACTGGATGATAATTTTTTAGATCCCAAAGCATTCTTTAAAGAGTCTGTTATTGGGGTGCCAGGTCTTTTTAAGTGTTGGCTAAAAAAAAATGTTGGAATAGTTAATGCTGTTGGCACTGGTATTGCTGATGATAAAGTTGTTTATTCTTACGTAAATAAAATGATTACCTATTATTTAGGTGAACAACCAATATTAAATCAAGTGGAAACTTTTTTGTGTCATGATGATACGCACAGAAAATATGTAATTGATAATATTTCAAAACTAGTAGTTAAACCAGCAAATGCATCAGGAGGATACGGAATACTAATTGGACCAAAAGCATCTCAAAAAGAGAAGAACGAAACTATAGACAAAATAAAACATAATCCTAGAGAATTTATTGCTCAACCCTTAGAGGTTCTTTCAACTGCTCCAACAATAACAAATAGTGATATTGAACCACGTCATTTAGATTTAAGACCATTTATTTTAAGTGGTAAAAATAGTTATGTTACTACAGGCGGCTTAACAAGAGTTGCTCTGAGAAAAGGAAGTACAATTGTTAATAGCTCTCAAGGTGGTGGTTCTAAAGATACTTTAATAGTAGATTAAAAAGATACTCCCAAATAAAACTTTAAAAATTCAAGATATTTTTAGTCAATCTAGGACTTTATAGGATAACTAGAAACAAACTAGAAACCATGGAGATAATATAAAAAAATTTTACTTATTATACTTGTTGAAATATAAATATTAGCATAAACACTCATGAAATTCATTAATGCCCTCGTGGTGAAATTGGTAGACACAAAGGACTTAAAATCCTTGCCGCTTGCGGAGTGCCAGTTCGAGTCTGGCCGAGGGCACCACTAAATAATGAATCCAGAGATTAAAAAAGCCTTATCATTTCATCAAAAAGGAAAATTAAAAGAAGCTGAAGAGTTATACTTAAATATTTTGTCCAGTTCTCCTGATGATTCAGGTATACTGCAATTACTAGGAACGTTATATCTTCAAAAAAATAATGTTGAGTTATCAAAAAATTATTTA
>CACAVT010000052.1 GCA_902536005.1 uncultured Pelagibacteraceae bacterium | reverse complement strand
TAAAGAAGAAGCTCCTAAAGAAGAAGCTCCTAAAGAAGAAGCTCCTAAAGAAGAAGCAGCTCTTAAAGAAGAAGCAGCTCCAGCTGAGGAAAAAAAATAACTTAAAAATTATTTATGTGGCAAGCTCAAGTATTTACCCTTTATCCAGAAGTTTTTCCTGGTCCTTTATCTAGAGGACTTTATGGAAAAGCTTTATCTAGTGATTTGTGGAAACTTAATGTTGTAAATATAAGAGACTCAGCTGATGACAAACATAAAACTGTAGATGATACACCATATGGAGGTGGCTCAGGAATGTTGTTAAAAGCAGATGTTCTTGCAAAGTCTTTAGATGAAAATAGAAATGAGAATGAAAGAATTTTATATTTGTCACCAAAAGGAAAAAAATTTGATCAAAATTTAGCCAAAGAACTAGCTAATGAAAAATCTCTGTCTATAATTTGTGGTCACTTCGAGGGTGTAGATGAGAGAATACTTTCAACAAGAAACATTGAAGAAGTTAGTATTGGAGATTATGTCTTATCTGGAGGGGAGTCAGCAGCATATGTATTGATAGATAGTATTTTAAGATTACTGCCAGGTGTTTTGGGAAATGAAAACTCTAAATTAGATGAAACCTTTGAAAATGGCCTTCTAGAGTATCCTCAATATACAAAACCTCAGATTTGGGAGGAAAAAGCTGTGCCAGATGTACTATTATCAGGGGATCATAATAAAATTAAACACTGGCGTTTATCTCAATCAGAGGCTATAACACGCGACCGAAGACCAGATTTATGGGAAAAATACAAGAAGAATTAACTTGATAAATATTAACATGAAAACAATTGAAGAAATAAATCAGCATAACGTAAAAAAAATACTTTCAGAGAAAAAAATTCCTGAATTTTATCCTGGTGATGTTGTTAAAGTTGGTGTGAGAATTACAGAGGGTAAAAAGGAAAGAATTCAGTATTTTGAGGGAGTATGTATAGCTAAGAAAAGTAGAGATCTAAACTCGTCTTTTACAGTCAGAAAAATTTCTTTTGGTGAAGGTGTTGAGAGAACTTTTCCTTTATATGGAACATTAATTGACTCAATCAAAGTAATAAGATCTGGTAAAGTTAGAAGAGCTAAACTTTATTATCTAAGAGACCGAACTGGTAAATCAGCAAGAATTGCAGAAAAAATTAGAAAAAAAATTGGAATTGATATCGATGTAAAACCAGAGACAGTTACAGAGGAAAATGTAGCTCCAGCAACAGAAGCTCCTAAGGAAGAAGTACCTAAAGCAGAAGCAGCTACATCAGTAGAGGCTTCTAAGGAAGAAGCACCTAAAGTAGAAGAGGCTTCTAAAGCAGAACAAAAATCAGAAAGCCCTAAAGAAAAAAAATAATTTTTTTTTCAATGTCTACAACACTTTACGATAAAATTTGGAACGATCACTTAGTTGATCAACAGGAAGATGGTACATCCTTACTTTTTGTAGATAGACATTTAATTCACGAAGTAACAAGTCCACAAGCTTTTGAAGGACTACGAAATTCTAAAAGGAAAGTGAGACATCCAAATTTAACTTTAGCAGTTGCAGATCATAACGTTCCAACTACAGATAGAACAAAAGGTATTTCTGATCAGGAGTCAAAAATTCAAGTTGATACATTAGAAGCAAATTGTAAAGAATTTGGTGTACAATTATTTGGTATGGATGATAAGAGACAAGGTATCGTTCATATAATTGGACCAGAGCAAGGTTTTACCCAGCCAGGTACAGTTATTGTTTGTGGAGATAGTCATACAGCTACACACGGAGCGTTTGGCGCTTTAGCATTTGGAATAGGAACTTCAGAGGTTGAGCACGTATTAGCCACTCAAACACTAGTCCAAAAGAAGGCTAATAATTTTCGGATTAATGTAAATGGTAAACTTCCTCTAGGTGTTACTTCTAAAGATGTAATACTTCAAATAATTGGAAAAATTGGTACTGCTGGTGGAACAGGATGTGTTGTAGAATACGCTGGAGATTTAATTAGATCTTTAACAGTCGAGCAAAGAATGACAATCTGTAATATGACAATTGAAGGTGGCGCAAGAGCAGGATTAATTGCACCTGACGAAAAAATTTTTGAATATTTAAAAGGGAAACCAATGTCTCCAAAAGATGAAAATTGGGAGAAAGCTGTAAATTATTGGCAAACTTTAAAAACAGATACTGGTGCAAGTTTTGATAAAGAAATTAGTTTAAATGCAGATGAAATTTTACCTATGATTACATGGGGTACATCACCTCAAGATGTAATTACAATTGATGGAAAAGTTCCTAATCCTGACAATGAGTCGGATCAGGATAAAAAGAATTCAATTGAAAGAGCTCTTAACTATATGGGTTTAAAGCCCGATATGGCAGCTACAGATATAAAAATAGATAAGGTATTTATTGGTAGTTGTACTAATGGCAGAATTGAAGATTTAAGAGAAGCAGCAAAAATTTTAAAGGATAAAAAAATTTCCTCACATGTAAATGCTATCGTGGTTCCAGGCTCTGGTTTAGTAAAAGAGCAAGCAGAACAAGAAGGATTAGATAAAATTTTTGTTAGCTCAGGCTTTGAATGGAGAGAACCCGGTTGTTCTATGTGTTTAGCGATGAATGCCGATAAATTAAAACCTGAAGAAAGATGTGCTTCTACATCAAACAGAAATTTTGAAGGCAGACAAGGACGAGGTGGAAGAACACATTTAGTTAGTCCTGGGATGGCAGCTGCTGCCGCTATATCAGGCAATCTTGATGATGTAAGAAAGTATGAAAATTAAATGCAAAAATTTAATAAATTAAAGAGTATTCCGGCTTATCTTCCAATAGTTAATATTGATACTGATATGATAATTCCA
>CACAVT010000051.1 GCA_902536005.1 uncultured Pelagibacteraceae bacterium | reverse complement strand
GAGGCAAATATTTAGACGTATCACATACCAAAGGATTACCAAGAGATTCTCACTAATATGAAGCCGAAAATATTAGTTTCTAGAAAAATCTCAGATTTAGCAGAAGAAAAACTTCAAAAAGAATTTGAAGCAACACTTAATCCAAAAGACGAACCCATTCCAGAAAGCGAATTAATAAAATTGGTTAATGATTATGATGGAATGATTTCAACAGGGTTTGATAAAATTAGTGAAAATTTTTTTAATAATTTAAATGGGAAATTAAAAATAATAGCTCAAGTTGGTGTAGGCTATGACAATATATCAATTAAATCAGCAGAAGAAAAAAAAATTAAAGTAACAAATACTCCTAATGTATTAAATGAAGCAGTAGCAGAAACTACAATCCTTTTAATTTTGGCTGCATCTAGAAGAATTGGAGAAGCCTACAATCTAGTGAGAACCGATAACTGGAAAAATCAAAAACCTGATTTAACTAAATTTATGATTGGAAATTCTGTTACAGGTAAAACTTTAGGTATCATTGGAATGGGTCGCATCGGAAGAATGGCTGCAAAATCTGCTAGGGCATTTGGTATGAAGATTATTTATTATAATAGAAACAAACTTTCTGATGATCTGGAAGATGGTGCAAAGTATTATTCTGATATAAATATAATGCTACCAGAGTGTGATTTTTTAAGTATTCACACACCTGCAACAGCTGAGACCAAACATATTCTTAATTCATCAACAATAAATTTGCTACCAAAGCATGCAGTAGTTATTAATACTTCAAGAGGATCAACTATTGATGACGATGCATTGATAGATGCATTAGAAAATAAAAAAATTTATGCAGCAGGATTAGATGTTTTCAATAATGAACCAAATTTAGATAAAAGATATTTAAAATTAGATAACTGTTTTGTTTTACCTCATATCGGTAGTGCGACTCATGAGACTAGATTGGCAATGAGTATGATGGCAGTGGATAATATTTATTGTTATTTCAATAAAAAACCTCTTATTTCAGAAGTTGTTTAGAACAACTATAAGTTGTCAGTTCAATAAATATATATAATTTCTATATATAAAAATTAAACGAAATTATTGATCTCAAAAATCATTTATGATTAACTTTCAAAAAAAACATAAACGAGAGGAAGATAATGTTTAAACTTATATCTAAAACTATAGCAGCTGTAGCTATTGTTTCAGTTGCTTTATTTGGCTCTGCAAATGCAAAGACTTTAAAGATTGAAACACACTTTACAGCTAGTTCACCAAATGGTGAAGTTGCTGCTCAATTCGCTAAAAACGTTGAAATGTTTTCTGGCGGAAGCTTAAAAGTAGAAATGTTCTACTCATCATCAGTAACAGGTAAATCTGCTGAGGTATTTAACTCTGCACAAACTGGAATTATTGATTGTGATATGACTGGTGCAGGTTACCAAACAGGTAAAAATGCAGCATTCCAATTCGCAGGTGATGTAATGGGTGGATACGATAACCCATATCAACAATATGAATTCTTGAATTTCCCAGGAGCTCAAGATGCTGTTGATGCACTTTACAACAAATATGGAATGACATTAATTGGTTGGTGGATACCAGGACATGAGTCTTTAATATCTAGCAGACCAATTCCAGATGTTGCTTCATTAAAAGACTTTAAATTTAGATCACCTCCAGGAATGGAAAGTATGATCTTTACAGCATTAGGTGCTAAGCCAATCGTAATGGACTTTGGTGAAGTTCCAACTGCTTTACAAACTGGTCTAATTGATGGTGCTGACTATTCATCTTTAGCTACTAACTATGCAGGTGGACACTATGAGCAAAATAAATATGCTACATACCCAGGTTTCCACTCTATGCCAGCTGACCACTTAGCTTGTAACACAAAAGTATGGAACAAGTTAAAGCCTCATGAAAAAGGTGCAATGAAAGCAGGTATTGAAATTGCTGGAAGAACTATCACTAGCTTAGTTGAGAGAAAAAACGCAGAAGCTGTTAAAGCTTTAAATGAAATGGGCGTTACTCTTCATGACTGGTCTAGAGAAGACAGACTTAAATTCAGACAAGCTGCTCTAGCTGCTTGGGAAGAATGGAAGACTAAGTCTCCAGAAGCTGCAGCACTTATTGAGATACACAAAGCTTATATGAAAGCTAACGGTATCATGTAATAAAAAAAATCTTGAAGGGCCTGTAAAGGCCCTTCGAATTATTAAATTTTTACTCAATGATCGATAAAGAATTACAAGAACAAAATCAAAAAGTTGCGAGTAAAGATGATTTTCCAATAAATTGGATTGATAGAGTTTCTTTATTTTTAAGTCACACAATTAAATATTTAATTCCTATAATTGTAATTGTGATGATGTATGAAATTTTTATGAGATATGTATTGTTTAAACCAACTTTGTGGGCAAACGAACTGTGTCTATGGCTTGCTGGTGTTTGTTATTTAGTTGGCGGTATATATGCAACAAGATTAAGAAGTCATATTAGAATAGTATTATTGTATGATTGGGTTAGTAGACCAACACAGAGAATTTTTGACCTAATTAGTACTTTAATTATCGTTCTTTTTGCAGCAGCTGTAATTTATGGGGGTATGGAAGATGCATACAGATCATTTATAAATTGGGAGAGATTTGCAACTTATTGGGATCCACCAATTCCCGCTACTATGAAGCCACTAACACTTCTATGTGTTTTTCTTATTGCTGTTCAATCTGTAAATAATTTAATTATTGATTGGAGAAATCCTAAGGAAAAACAATACGACCCATCTAAAGAATTAAAATAATATGGATATAGGATCACTTTCGATAATACTTATAGTAGGATTATTATTACTTATATCTATAGGTGTTCCAATGGGTTTTGCATCTGGTTTTA
>CACAVT010000050.1 GCA_902536005.1 uncultured Pelagibacteraceae bacterium | reverse complement strand
GCTGATTATTTAAAAAGAGAAAGATCAAAAGCTAGATACATGGGACTTGACCAAGAATTTATTTCTCTAGAAGAAGTAAAAAAGAAACATCCATTAATTGATCCGTCTAGATATTTGTTAGCATTATGGGATCCTATTGATGGAGAGGTTGATCCATCAGGAGTTACATACGCTTTTGCAAAAGCTGCAAAAGTTCATGGTGGTAAGTATTATACCCACACAGTGGTTAAAGATACTAAACAAAAAAAAGATGGTTCATGGGAAGTATTTACCGACAAAGGAAATATAAATGCTGAAATAGTAATTAATGCAGGAGGACTTTGGGCAAGAGAAGTCGGTCAATTAGCTGGGTTAAATCTTCCTGTACAACCAATGGAGCACCATTATCTAATCACTGAACCTATTCCTGAAATAGAAGCAATGGGTGACCAAAGATTGCCAATAGGAACAGATTTTGAGGGAAATATTTACTTTAGACAAGAAGGTAAAGGAATGTTGCTTGGAACCTATGAGCCAAAATCAACACCTTGGAAAGTAGAAGGTACACCAATGAATTTTGGTCATGAGTTACTTGAGCCGAAGTTGGATAATATAGAAGATAGATTAGCAATTGGTTTTGAAAGAATGCCAGCTTTAGAGCGTGCAGGTATAAAAAATATAGTTAATGGTCCTTTTACTTTTGGTCCAGATGGAAGCCCTTTGATTGGTCCAGTACCAGGTATGAAAAATTATTGGGTTGCAGTTGGTGTTATGGCTGGTTTTTGCCAAGGGGGTGGTGTCGGAAAATGTATTGCTGAATGGATTATTGATGGAGAGCCTTCTATTGATGTTTGGGCAATGGATGTTGCCCGTTTTGGAGATTATGCTTCACCTCAGTATGGAACCATTAAATCTTCAGAAAATTATGAGCGAAGATTTATTATGACTTTTCCAAATGAAACTTTACCAAAGGGAAGAAAACAAAAAACAACAGCTCTTTATGATCGTTTTGTAAATCAAGGAGCTGTTATGGGAGATAGTTTTGGTTTAGAAAACGTTTTATGGTTTGCAAACAATAAGGAAGATGCTCACGAAGAGCCTACAATTAAAAGATCGAGATCACACGACTATGTTTCAAAAGAGGTTATTAATGTTAGAGAAAACGTTGGCTTGATTGAAGTTGCAAATTTTTCAAAGCATGAGTTCAAAGGTCCTGATGCCAGAAAATTTTTAGATCACATAATGGCTGGAAGACTTCCAAAACCAGGAAGAATATCTTTATCTCCAATGTTGTCGTATAGAGGAAAATTATGTGGTGATCTAACAGTTGCATGTTTTGATGAAAACGAATTCATAGTATTTGGATCTGGAGCTGCTCAAGAAATGCATAGACGTTGGTTTGAAAGTCATTTAGGAAAATTTAATTTAAGATACTTCAACAGATCTGACGAGTATCATGGATTGTCTATTGCAGGACCTAACTCAAGGAAAGTTTTAGAAAAAATTGTAAGAGATGATGTTTCAAATGAAAAATTTAAATTTAGAGATTCTAGAAGAATGTTTGTTGGAGGAGTTCCAGCAATAATAAATAGAATTTCATTTACTGGTGAGCTCGGATATGAAATTTATGTAGCACCCCATTATCAATTAAAACTTTATGAAGAATTAATGGAAGCTGGTAAAGAATTTAATATTAAACCTTTTGGCGGAAGAGCATTAATGTCAATGAGATTGGAGAAAAATTGGGGAGCTTGGACTTTAGATTATAGACCAGATTTTACAGCAAAAGAGACAGGTTTAGATGCTTTTATTAATTGGGATAAAGAGTTTATTGGTAAAGAAAGTGCACAAAAAGAAAATTCTTCAAATAAACTCATACCATTAATTGTTGAAACAAATGATATTGATGTAACAAATAATGAAGCTGTTATGAATGGAGATCAAAGTATTGGTTATGTAACCTCAGGTGGTTTTGCTCATTTTGTAAATAAAAGTGTAGCATTTACTTTTGTTGATCAAAAAAACATTAATTCTGAAAATAAAATTCAAGTAGAGATAAATGGAGATTTATTTAATTGTTCAATAATTAAAGAACCACTTTATGATCCAAGTGGTCAAAAAATGAGAAGCTAATGGCTCAAAAAGACGTAGGAAACAAAATTCCAATTTATAAACTTAAAACTACCGATGAAGTTATGAAGTACTACGATGAGTGGGGAGACAAAGATAAATACAATAAAGACATGGTTGATTGGAACTATACAGGACCTAAAGAAACTGCAGAAACATTTAACAAATATGAGAAAAATAAAGATACTTTAATTTTTGATGCTGGATGTGGAACAGGTTTAGTTGGAACGGAGCTTAAAAAATATAGTTTTAAAAATTTTCATGGAGCCGATTTATCTCAAACTTTATTAGATACTGTACCAAAAGATTTATATCAAAAATTAGTGAAAGTAGATTTAAATAAACCAATTGAAGTTGAGGACAACTTTTATGGTGGAGTTATGTGTGTTGGAACATTTACTTTTGGTCATGTAAAACCAAATGCATTAGATGAGTTTATAAGAATAACAAAACCAGGTGGGTTAATTTGTTTTACTATTAACGAAGGTATTTATGAAGAATATGGATTTGATAAAAAAATCATAAGTTTAAACCAAAATAATAAATGGGAAGAAATAGAGTTTTTTAAATCAGACTATATTGCTAGCAAAGATGTAAATGCTTGGTTGGGTTTGTACAGGGTTACAAAAGATGTATAGACCATTGCCAAAAAATCTTACCATAAAAGAATCAAAAATTGATGGTTTGGGCTTATTTTCTAAAACCAAAATTAAGAAAAATTCTTTTATAGGGATATCACATGTAAAACACGATGATTTTCAGGACATGTATATTAGAACTCCTCTTGGTGGTTTCTATAATCACTCAAAAAATCCAAATGTAACTAAATTATCATCAAACACATTCCCTAAATATGAC
>CACAVT010000049.1 GCA_902536005.1 uncultured Pelagibacteraceae bacterium | reverse complement strand
AAAACTTGATAACAGAAAAACAAAAAGCCTAGATCCTAAAAATAATAAAGTCCTAGAAAATACTAAAGTAGAAGTAGTTACCGAAACAGATAATAAAAGCAAGATGAATAATGAAAGCATAATAACTAATATAAATAAATCAAAGGAAAAATCAGGTAAAAGATTTAGCATGCCTGACAGAAGAAAAGGGTATATTCAGAAGGCTACTATTGGTGATCACAAAGTCTACCTGCATACTGGAGAATATGAAGATGGAAAAATTGGAGAAATATTTATTGATACTAGTAAAGAGGGTGAACTTGTTAAAGCATTAATGAATAATTTTGCAATTGCTGTTTCTTTAGGCCTTCAATATGGTGTTCCGTTAGATGAGTTTATTAGTGCATTTGTTGGTACAAAATTTGAACCATCTGGTAAAGTCCATGGTAATGATAGAATTTTAAGTGCCACATCAATTTTGGATTATATTTTTAGAGAATTAGCTATTTCGTATCAAAATAGAGAAGATCTGGCACATACTCCTGCTATAGGAGGAAATGATTCGCTTAATTCAGAAGATCAAAACTCTGAAGATCAAAATCAATTATTAAAAATTGTAAAAGATATTACTAGCAAAGGTTTCGTAAGAAATAATTATAAAAAAAATCTAGTTGATCTTTCGGATGTAAAAATAAGTCTTAAAGGTAAAAAATAGATTATTTTTTAGTTTTTAAAGCAAGATTTAATTCTTTTAGTTGATCTGGATTTACCTCAGATGGTGCATTCATCATTAAATCTTGTGCGTTCTGATTCATTGGAAACATTGTGACTTCCCTAATATTTTTCTCATTAGCTAGTAACATTACTATTCTATCAATACCAGGTGCTATTCCTCCATGTGGTGGTGCACCATAACTAAGTGCATTAATCATACCACTAAATTTTTCATCTACTTGATTTTTATCGTATCCTGCAATCGAGAAAAGTTTATACATAAGTTCTGGTTTATGATTTCTGATTGCACCTGAAGATAACTCTATTCCATTACAAACTATGTCGTATTGATACGCTAGAATATCAAGGGGGTTTTCAAAATCTTTTTTACTTAAATCACCCTGAGGCATTGAAAATGGATTGTGACTAAACTCAATCTTTTTTGTTAATTCATTTTTTTCGAACATTGGATAATCTACAATCCAGCAAAATGCGAAAATATTTTCATCAATTAAATCTAGATCTTTCGCAATTTTATCTCTTGCTATTGCAGTAATTTTTTCTAATTCATTTTGTTTTCCACAAGCCATGAAAATACTATCCCCTATTTCACAGTTCGTTTTTTTCATAATTTCAACCAATGCATCTTGAGAAAAGAATTTTCCTATAGGGCCTTTTGCTGAAATATCTTTATCTTTTTCAAAAGTAAAATAAGCTAAACCAGAAGCGCCTTCTTCTTTAGCCCATTTATCAATATTATCAAAAAAACTTCTGGGCTTATCTTTCGTTTTTTTTGTAATAATACATCTTACTTTAGATCCAGATTTTACTAATTTTTTAAATATTTCAAATGAAACATCTTCTCTTGTAAAAATTTCAGTTATATCATTTACGACGAGTGGGTTTCTTAAATCTGGTTTATCAGTGCCATATTTAAGCATTGCTTCCTTGTATGAAATCTTTGGAAATTTATCAAACATCAGTTTTTTGTTAGAAAAATTTTTAAATGTATTAACCATTAACTTCTCAACAACATTAAATACATCCTCTTGTTCAACAAATGACATTTCCAAATCTAATTGATAAAACTCCCCAGGACTTCTGTCTGCTCTTGCATCTTCATCTCTGAAACAAGGTGCAATTTGAAAGTATCTATCAAAACCCGAGACCATTATTAATTGTTTAAATTGCTGAGGAGCTTGTGGTAGTGCATAAAATTTTCCTGGATTTAAACGACTAGGTACCAAAAAATCTCTAGCACCCTCTGGACTAGATGAGGTTAAAATTGGTGTTTGAAATTCTAAAAAACCAAATTTAGTCATTTCATTTCGGATGTATGAAATAACTTTAGATCTTAAAATAATATTTTCATGAATTTTTTTTCTTCTTAAATCTAAGAATCTAAATTTCAATCTTATTTCTTCTGAATATTCTTGATCACTAAAGATTGGCATAGGTAACTCTTTACAAGTGCCTAAAACATCATACTTCTCAATAACAACCTCTATTTCACCTGTGTCAATTTCAGAATTAATTGTTTCTTTAGATCTGTTAACAACTTTCCCCTCAACTTTAATTACTGTTTCTAGTTGGATTTTTTCTAAATCAGAAAAATATTTATTATCTTTATCAATTATACATTGGGTAATTCCGTAATTATCTCTTAAATCGACAAATAATAAGTTCCCATGATCTCTTTTTTTATTTATCCAGCCTGCAAGAGAAATTTTTTTATCTACATCCTCTTTTCTTAATTCATTACACTTATGTGTTCTGTATTTATTCAATTATACCTCTAATGCTTCTCTAATAATTTTAAAATCGATTGGTTTTTTTCTTTTTAAACTAATTTCGTCGATTTTATATATGAAATCAGAAATTTTGCCATAAGTTCTATCAATTCTCTTAATTATAAATTCAATAAGTTTTTGGTCTATTGATATTTGACGATCAGAAAGATTTTTTAATATTAATGCATAAATTAAATCATCACCAGGTTTTTCAATTTGAGATAAAATAAAATTAGTAGATCTTGAACTTAGATCATTTAGTTTAAATTTAAAGTCAACTATTGGTATTGTTGAAGTTACTATCAAATATTTATTATCCTGATCTATTATATTGATAAGTGAAAATAATAAGTTTTCATTTATTTGTTCAGTTAAATCCTCAACAATAATGTTTTCATATATCTTAATTTTTTGAAGAAAATCATCATTAATATGTTCTGAATTAATTTTAATCCCTTTATTTTTTGCTAAAAATATATTTATTAGATGACTTTTACCTGAAAACTTTTCACCGATTAAGTTTATAAAATTTTTATCCCATTTTGGCCAACTGTTTAAAAGGCGAAAAGAATGCTCGTTGCTATTTGAAACATAAAAATC
>CACAVT010000048.1 GCA_902536005.1 uncultured Pelagibacteraceae bacterium | reverse complement strand
TGGGAGTTCCATACTATTACCACTTCTTTGTTTTTACATTGTGAACATGTACATGCTCACCTTTTTTAATTGATTTTACAACTTTACCGATATCGTGACCATACTTTAAAATAGTATCGCCCTCTTTAAGGTCAACCATTGCAATTTTATGACCTAAAGGTATTTCATCTACGGATTGAATATTTGTTGAACTGTCGTCTTCCATTATCCAGCAAGCACACTCTTGTTTAGGAGTGATTTTTTCAATAACAACCACTCCCACGTTGTCTTTTTTATCATGTATGATTATATCTGTTGCCATATCGTGTCGATTTGTTTGTTTGAAATTCGTAAAAACTTATATATTAATCGCACAAATTAACAAACGAATTTTATAAATAGTATAATTATACTTTAGAGAGGTTCTAGTTTTATGACAAAAATGACAACAGAAGAAGCTTTTGTAAAAGTTTTACAAATGCACGGAATTGAAAATGCGTTTGGAATTATCGGCTCAGCCTTTATGCCAATATCAGATATTTTTCCAGATGCAGGTATTACTTTCTGGGATGTCGCTCATGAAACAAATGGTGGTTTAATTGCTGATGGTTACACACGAGCTACTGGTAAAATGTCAATGGTTATTGCTCAGAACGGACCTGGAATTACTGGATTAGTTACACCAATCAAAACAGCTTATTGGAATCATACTCCTCTTTTATTAGTTACACCGCAAGCAGCGAACAAAACAATGGGGCAAGGTGGATTTCAAGAAGTAGAGCAAATGAATTTATTCAAAGATATGGTTTGTTATCAAGAGGAGGTAAGAGACCCGTCAAGAATGGCTGAAGTACTGAATAGAGTTATAGAAAAAGCTATAAGAGGATCAGCACCAGCACAAATTAATGTTCCAAGAGATTATTGGTGTCAAGTAATTGATATCGATCTTCCTCCAATTGTAAGACTTGAAAGACAAGGGGGAGGGAATGATGCTGTAGTTAAAGCAGCTGAATTGCTATCTAAAGCAAAGTTTCCAGTAATATTATCAGGAGCAGGTGTTGTTATTGGAGGAGCTATAGAAGCTACAAAAAAACTTGCAGAAAAATTAGATTCACCTGTTTGTTCAGGTTACCAACATAATGACAGTTTCCCAGGAAGCCATCCTTTAGCAGTTGGTCCTTTAGGATATAATGGATCAAAAGCTGCAATGGAATTAATTTCAAAAGCTGATGTAGTGTTAGCTTTGGGAACTAGATTAAATCCATTTTCTACTTTACCTGGTTATGGAATTGATTATTGGCCAAAGAATGCAAACATCATTCAAGTTGATATTAATCCTGACAGAATAGGTTTGACTAAAAAAGTTACTGTAGGAATAAGTGGTGATGCAAAATTAGTTGCTGAACAAATTTTAGAGAAATTATCTTCAAACGCTGGTGATACTGATAGACAGTCTAGAAAAGATTTAATTCATCAAACTAAATCAGCTTGGCTCCAAAAACTTTCAAGTTTGGATCATGAAGATGATGATGAAGGAACAGTTTGGAATAAAGAGGCTAGAGAAAGAGACGCAGATAGAATGTCACCAAGACAAGCTTGGAGAGCAATTCAATCTGGTATGCCTGATGATGTAATTATTTCAAGCGACATTGGCAATAACTGCGCTATTGGTAATGCTTACCCAACTTTTGAAAAACCAAGAAAATATTTAGCCCCAGGTTTATTTGGACCATGTGGTTATGGATTTCCATCTATATTAGGTGCAAAAATTGGTTGTCCTGACACTCCTGTAATTGGTTTTGCTGGTGATGGAGCTTTTGGAATTAGCATGAACGAAATGAGCTCATGTGCAAGGGAAGAATGGCCTGCAATTACAATGGTAATTTTTAGAAACTATCAATGGGGCGCAGAGAAAAGAAATACTACCCTATGGTTTGATAATAATTTTGTTGGAACTGAATTAGACCCTGAATTAAGTTATGCTAAAGTTGCTGATGCATGTGGTTTAAAAGGTGTAACTGTTAGAACAATGGAAGAAACAACAAATGCAATCAAGCAATCTTGTGAAGATCAAAAAAAAGGAATTACAACATTTATAGAGGTAATTCTAAACCAAGAACTTGGAGAACCATTTAGAAGAGATGCGATGAAGAAACCGGTAAGAGTAGCTGGTATCAACAAAGCAGATATGAAGCCTCAAAAATCATTAAATGGATAAAAAAAATAATACTACCAATAAAAATTTTGGATTAGTTTTCTTTGTTTTTTTTATGATAGTAAGTTTTTATCCTATGCTAAATCAAGGAAATATTCGTCTATGGTCTATCATTATTGGTTTTACATTTTTATTTTTAGGATTAACAAATTCAATTTTACTTACTCCTTTAAACGGGTTGTGGTATTGGATTGGCTTATTTCTTGGAAAATTTATTGCTCCAATAATTATGGGAATAGTCTATTTTGCTGTCGTTTTTCCAACTTATCTGATCCTAAGTGTCGTTAAAAAAAATTACTTGAACATAAATTACGAAAGAAATAAAAATACTTATTGGATAGATGTAGTTAATGAAAAAACCTCCATGAAAGATCAATTTTAATGGAATTTATAAAAGAATTTATAAAATTTTTAAGTGTAAGAAAAAAATATTGGTTATTACCTATAATTTTAGTCATTCTTTTGTTTGGTGGATTAATAGTTTTAACTCAAGGAACTGCGGTAGCTCCATTTATTTATACAATATTTTAAATTTATTAAAATATTAACATTATTAAATGACGAAGATTTTAGGTATTTCTGCTTTTTATCATGACAGTGCTGCAGCTTTAATTGAAAATGGTAAAATTATAGCAGCAGCTCAAGAGGAAAGATTCTCAAGAAAAAAACATGATGACAGATTTCCAAAAAATGCAATTAAGTTTTTGTTAAATGAGTCAAAATGTAAATTAAACGAAATTGATAAAGTCATTTTTTATGAAAAGCCTTTTTTAAAATTTGAGAGACTATTAGAGACATACATAGGATTTTCACCAAGAGGGTTTAAACAATTTTCAAAAGCAATTCCAATTTGGCTCAAAGAAAAATTATTTCAAAAAAAAATAATAATTAACCATTTAAAAGAAATAGATGTAAATTTTAATCCAATTAATAAAATTTTATTTTCA
>CACAVT010000047.1 GCA_902536005.1 uncultured Pelagibacteraceae bacterium | reverse complement strand
CATTCATCTTGACTTATTCCGAATAAAAATAAGTTTGGATTATAAGATGGAGATGAATACATTGCTATTATGTCTCCAGTATAAATATCCATTACACTTATAGATCCAGCTTTTTCATTTAACAATTCTCCACAAGCTTTTTGAATTTCTGTATCTACAGTTAAACGTATTTTTGATCCTTGCACACCTTTTTGATGTTCAAGTTGATTGATTCTTTTACCGTAAGCATTAACTTCATATCTTTGAATGGCATTTGTTCCAATTAAATGATTTTCAAGTCTTTTCTCTAACCCCAGTTTTCCAATTTTCATTCCTGGTACAAATCTTTCTTGGATGGTTTCATTTTCTAAAATTTCTTGTTCATTTGGTTGACTCACATATCCAAGAACATGAGTGTATACATCATTAAATGGGTAGTTTCTTGAGATTGTCATTACTGGTTTAACACCAACAAGATCATATAAATAATTATTAATTTTTACAAATTGACTCCAGCTTAAGTTTTCAGAAACAATAATACTATCCCACGGTTTTAGTTCTGCTTTTAATTTATTTATTCTTGCAATTCTTTTGTCACTTAGATTTAAAAGATTTTTCAATCTAACCAATAAATAATTGAAATTCTCAACTTGCTCTGGAATTATGTGTAATTGATAAACTTTTAAATTTCCTGCAATTACATTTCCAAAATAATCAACTATATTTCCTCTAGTAGGTGGGAGTTTCCATTCTCTAATTCTATTCTTGTCTGAAAGAGTAAGATATTTTTTATTTTCGTTTATTTGAAGAGAAAATAAACGAGCAACGATACCAACAAAAATTACCACTTTTGCTGCTCCGATTATGAACATCCTTCTATTAATTACATCAGCTTTTCTTATTCCTGAATTAGATTTAATCATTTGTTTGATATGAAATTCTTTCGTTTATAAAATTAAAAAATAAAAAAAATATTGGATAAAATAAAAAAGTAAAACCTGAGTTAATTAAATAATTAGTGTAATCAACTTTAATTAAAAAGATTAAATCCAAAATAATTACTTGAATTGAATTTATTAATAAAATTGTGAATAATAATGATATCCAGTCCTTCATAAAGTTTGGGGATAAAGTAATGTTTCTTATATAAGCTGTTACTGAGCAAAGAATAAGATAACAAAAACTACTAATTCCTATCGGTATACCTATTACAACATCATTAATTATTCCTGCAAAGAAAATTGCTAGATAACCTAATTGATCAGGATTTCTTAAAGTCCAAAAGAAAATTAGTAGATGAACAAAATTAAAAGCAAAATAATCAAGTTTTAAGTAATTAAAATCAAATTCATTAAATACAGAAAAAAATAACATTATAAATGGTATGTAGGATAAGAGTATTTTTAAAAAAGAACTTTTATTAAGTGATGACATTATTCTTCTCTACCTATTTTATAAGTAACTATTTTTACATAATTGAGTTGTGTAAAATCAGAAAAAAAATTAATTTTTCCCTCTGATATGTTGTTAATTTTTCCAATTGGTATACCAGGTTTGAATAAACCGCCAAGACCTGAGGTGTAAGCAAAAATTTCTTTATTTTTAAAATCTTCTCTAAGTTCTTCTTGAGTATGTTCGATTTTTCCAAAATCACTTCCTGTTCCAGAAATTACAGCTTGTATATCATCTGGCTCTAGAACAGATGGTATTTTACTATTAAGATCTGACAATAGTAATGCTCTTGAATTAGTATAATTTACTTCAATTATTTGGCCAACTAGATAAACATCATCAATAACAGCCATTCCAATTTTTACTTTATCTTTTGTGCCTTTATTTAATACTATTGATTTTAAATATGGACTGTCTTTATCAATTAAAACTCTGGCAAATATTTCTTGTGAATTTATACTTTCATCAAGTAACTCTCTAAGCTTTTCATTTTCTGAGATTAAAAACTCATTTTGTAATTTAAGTTGGCCAGAATTTTCTATTTTAATTAATTCTTTCTGATGATTTTCATACAAATCCATATGTGATTTGAATTTTGAAGTTATTTCTTTTAATTTATTTTCAGGGATTGATGCAATATGAGATGATCTATAAATTACTTCATTAATTCCTAATTTAACAAATTGTATTGCTTTAAAATTTAAATTACTTAAAACAATTACAAAAATTGATAAAACAATTAATGTTAGTAAAGAAAATTTTTGTTTATCTTTTTTTTTTAAAAAAGCTGACCTAATGGCAATTACAAAATCATCTCTGCCAGTAGCCATTTTTCCTAATATTCAGATAACATAGTAGAAAAAGTTTCTTCTTGATCCAAAGCTTTACCTGTACCAACAGCTACACAAGATAATGGATCATCTGCTATATGAACTGGTAAACCTGTTTCTTTAGAAAACCTTTTATCGATATTTTTTAACAAAGCACCACCACCTGTTAAAGTTAAACCCATATCAACTAAATCAGCTGATAACTCGGGTGGAGTATTTTCTAACGCATCTTTAATTGCACCAACCATTTGTTTCATAATATCGTTTAGTGCTTCAGCCGTATCTTCTTCTGTAATATTTACTTCCTTAGGCGTACCTGATCTTAAATCTCTTCCTTTAACTGGGTAAGTATTTGTTCCAGTTGGAACAGCTGTTCCCATTTCTTTTTTTATTTTTTCGGCAGTAGTATCACCAATTAATAAATTATATTCTTTTCTCATATAATCTACTATTGCTGTATCCATTGAGTCACCTGCAACTCTTAAAGATTTAGAGTAAACTAATCCACCTAAAGACATTACTGCAATTTCACTTGTACCCCCACCAATATCTACGATCATTGAACCAGTTGCTTCAGAAATTGGAAGATTTGCTCCAATAGCTGCCGCAATTGGTTCTTCAATTAACTGAACTCTTCTTGCACCTGCTGCTAAAGCACTATCTTGGATTGCTTTTCTTTCAACTGGTGTTGAACCGGTTGGCACACAAATCAATATTCTAGGGTTAGCAAATGTACTCCCTTTATGAACTTTTTTAATAAAATGTTTAATCATTTCTTCAGTGACTATAAAATCTGCGATAACACCATCTCTTAAAGGTCTAATTGCACTTATGTTACCAGGAGTTCTTCCAAGCATTGTTTTCGCTTCATCTCCAACAGCTAATACATTTTTCTTTCCACCTTGATCAACTATCGCAACAACTGAAGGTTCATTAAGAACTACACCTTGACCCTTTAAAACTACAAGTGTATTTGCTGTTCCAAGATCAATCGCCATATCTTGGCTCCATATTTTTTTAACACTGCTAAATAACCCCATTATATACCTCTTACTTTCTGACTTTCTTGCTCCATAGGAGCTGTTTTATCTCGTTTGATTATCATTTTATTTAATGCATTTATGTAAGCATTTGCTGATGCAACCAAAGTATCTGTATCAGCTGCTTGACCCACGGTTGTTTTGCCTTTCTCCTCAATTTTAACACTTACTGTTGCTTGTGCGTCTGTTCCCTCTGTAACTGCATGAACTTGATAAAGCTGT
>CACAVT010000046.1 GCA_902536005.1 uncultured Pelagibacteraceae bacterium | reverse complement strand
AGAGCAAAAATGAGAGAAGAGGGAAAGTTAAAATAAAATTAAATGAACGATAGACTCAAAACTATTGTAGATTTAGAAAAATATCCAATACACGATTTAAATTCACCAATAATTAAAAATCTAGTTAAAAAATGTAAGGAAGAACTTGATCAATATAGTTGCTCAACAATTCCAAATTTTATTTTGCCTAACTCACTTAAAGTAATGAACTCTGAGTTAGAAAAACAATTAGACGAAGTTTATATGTCTAAAGAGAGTATAAATGCCTACTTATATGCAAAGGATGACCCTTCATTACCAAAAGATCATCCAAAAAGAACTTTTATGAATAGATACAATGGATATTTGAATTCAGATTGTTTTTCAAAAGATTCTGAAATGAAATATCTATACGAAACTGAGGAACTTTTAAAATTTGTATCTGCTTGTTTAGGTATTTCTCCTATTTATAGATGGGCAGACCCTTTAGCATGTCATGCATATAATGTTATGAAACCAGATGGAGTACTCCCATGGCATTTTGATAGTTGTGAATTTACACTTAGTTTAATGATACAAAAATCTGAGAAGGGAGGAGTATTTGAATATTGTCCAAATATTAGAGAACCAGGAAATGAAAATTTTGAAGAAGTTCAAAAAGTTATAGCAGGAGACAGAACTAGAGTGAGACAATTGAAATTAGAGCCAGGAGATTTACAAATATTTAAAGGTAGATTTACTTTGCATAGGGTAACAAAAGTAGAAGGTCAAAAATCAAGATATATGTGTATTCCAGCTTATGTTTTAGATCCATGGAGAGTAAACACTCCAGAACATTCCAAAGCTATTTATGGCAAAGTTTTACCAATTCATATAGAAAGAAATCAGGCTAGATCCGATGGATTAACTGATTAAATGACTAGTAATATTAAAATTAAAAAAAATAACAACGAAGTTTCTTCAATTATTATTGATGAACCAAAAACTTATAACTCTTTATCATTCAAAAATCTTTCAGATTTATTAAAGGCATTAAAAAAATTAGATGCTGATAAAAAAGTTAAAGTAATAATATTAGAAGGTGCTGGTAAAGGATTTAGTGCAGGTCATAACTTAAAAGAAGTTAGAGGTCTAAAAAAGAGAGATAAATATTTAAAATTATTTAATCTTTGTTCAAAAGTAATGCTTCAAATTGTTGAAGGTAGAAAACCTGTAATTGCTAAAGTTCACGGAGCTGCATTTGCAGCTGGCTGTCAATTGGTTGCAAGTTGTGATTTAGCTTATAGTACTAAGGACGCATTGTTTGCTACTCCTGGTGTAAATATTGGTTTGTTTTGTAGTACACCTATGGTTGCTGTCAGTAGAAAGATAAATCGAAAACCTATGATGAAAATGTTGCTGACTGGAGAACCTATCAAAGCTAATTATTCAAAGGAAATTGGATTAATAAATGATTATTTTTCAAAGTCAAAATTAAATAAAGAAGTGCTAAAGATAGCAAACAAAATTGCTTCAAAATCTAATTTGACAATTAAAATTGGAAAACAAGCTTTTTATAAACAATTAGAAATGCCTTTAAATAAAGCTTATGCTTATACTAGTAAAATGATGACCCTTAACATGATGGCAATGGATGCTAAAGAAGGAATTTCTGCCTTTTTAGAAAAAAGAAAACCAAATTGGAAAAATAAATAGTGATAAAAAATATTTTAATAGTAGTTTTTATTATTATTGGTGCATTAGTAATTTATAATTTTAAAGATCATAATCAAAAAAGAGCGATAGAGGCATGTGTAGCTGGAACTAAAACATTGGAAAAACCAATGACTGCTTCTGAAGCTAGAATATTTTGTGAGAAACAGATTAAAAATAAATAATGAGTGATATTAAGGAAATTCTCTCAAAATATAATACTATTGCTATGGTAGGAGTAAGTAATGATCCCACTAAAGCGTCAACTATTGTAATGAAATATATGCAAGAATATGGATATAAAGTTTATCCAGTAAACCCTAGAGCCAAGGGTCAAAAAATTTTAGGGCAAGAGGTTTTTGCTAAAATATCAGATATTAAAGATAAGATTGATATCGTAGATGTTTTTAGACCATCTAAAGAAGTCTATGCTATAGCAGAAGATACAGTTAAAATTGGGGCTAAAGTTTTATGGTTACAGCTTGGTATACGAGACGAAAAGGCAAAAGATTTGATTGAAAAAAATGATATTAAGTATGTTGAAAACAAATGTACTAAAATGGAATATCAAAAATATTTTCTGAAAGTTAGACAGGCGTTTCCAGTGTTGAGTGACTAATGAACAAAGTAATTAAGTTTTTAGATAGTACTTTTTTAGACTTGGGTCGACAATTTAAGTGGACTTACTTGCCACCATTAATGGTCTATATGGCTGCAGGTATATCTGGTTTAACAGGCATAGTTGGCACGTTCTTTGTAAAAGACTATTTGAATTTGTCTGCTGCATTTCTTGCAGGCCTAGGTTTTTGGGCAGGAATTCCTTGGGCATTAAAAATGCCACTAGGTCATCTAGTAGATCTTATTTGGGAAAGAAAAAATTATATGGTCTACTTTGGAGCTTCATTGATAGCTCTTAGTTTACTGATTATGTATGGATTAATTATTCATACAGAAGATATGTCTCAAGTTTTTTCGGTAGAGACATGGTTTGTAATAAGTGTGATTTTAGCCCCGGTTGGTTACGTGGTTCAGGATGTTGTAGCTGATGCTATGACAGTTGAAGCAGTTCCTTTAGTTGATGAGATAGGAAATGATTATTCCAAAGATCAAATAAAAATAATGCACACAACAATGCAAACCCTTGGAAGATTTGCGATTATTGGCGGTACAGTACTTGTTGCATTAGTAAACGTAATTTTATTTAGAGACGTGGAAAGCTTAGAGCAAACGGATAAGATAAATTTATACGGTACTATTTATATCTATGCACTTGTAATACCTTTAGTTTCTATACTAGGTGTAATTTTAGCCAATTATTTAAGACATAAAAAAATACAAACTCTAAAATCTAAAGGTCTAGAATTTAAAGAGGAAAGAGGAAACGAGAAAACAAAAATTAATTGGTTTTCACATTATCTATTGGGTCTTTTAACGTACCTTTCGCCCAAGAAATTGTATTTATAGGTTCTGTAATAATTATTTTGTTTTTAATGTTTAAGCTTATTAAGGAATTACCTCAAGAATTAAGATTAACTATTGTAGGTACAGCAGTTATTATATTTATATTTAGAGCTATGCCTGGACCTGGACCAGGATTGACATGGTTTGAAATTGATGAGCTTGGATTTAATGAGCAATTTTTTTCTATCCTATCATTACTTGCATCAATTTTAACATTAGCTGGTATTGTTTTATTAAGACCATTTATGGCGAATAATTCAATTGCTAAAATAATTGTTGTTTTAAGCATTGCAGGAGCAATTTTGTTTTTACCAAGTGTTGGAATGTATTATGGTTTTCATAATTGGACAGCTTCATTAACAGGTGGAGTAGTAGATGCTAAGTTCATTGCATTAATAAACACAGCTCTCGAATCCCCTTTGGGACAAGTTTCAATGATTCCTCTTTTAGCATGGATAGCAAAAAATGCTCCAGCACATTTAAA
>CACAVT010000045.1 GCA_902536005.1 uncultured Pelagibacteraceae bacterium | reverse complement strand
CTGCTTGAATAAATAAGAAGCCCATACCAGGCCATTGAAAAACGGTTTCAGTAATAATTGAAAAGGCAATTAGAGTTCCAATATTTATTCCTGCTATAGTTATTACTGGTATCAATCCATTTTTTAATGCATGTTTATATTTAATACTATTTTCACTAATGCCTCGAGCATGCGCAAATTTAATATAATCTGTTTGTAATATTTCCATCATCTCTGCTCGCACAAGTCTGATGATATAAGTCATTTGGAAAAGACTTAATGTTACTGAAGGAAGTATAATTGCTTTAAGCCCAGAGACTGTTAAAAATCCTGTAGTCCAAAAACCTAAATCAACAACTTCTCCTCTTCCAAAAGAAGGTAATATTCCTAAAATTACTGCAAATAAATATATAAATAATATACCAATTACAAATGTAGGAAGCGAAACCCCTAATAAGGAGACTGCTAAAACAAAATCACTTAAAAACCCTTTTCGATTTATGCCAGTATAAACTCCTAATAATGTACCAGTTATTAGTGCAATTAGTGCAGAAATAACAACAAGTTCAATAGTTGCAGGTAATCTTTCAACTATTAATTCTGAAACAGGTCTTCTTAATTGATATGAAATTCCAAACTCACCTTTAGAGGCATTAACTATAAATCTTGAAAATTGAACATGAATTGGATCCATTAAACCCAGTGTTTCTCGCAATTCTGCTCTTTCCTGATCAGAAGTTTCTTCTCCAACCATGTTATTAATTGGATCTCCAACAAAATTAAATAAAGAGAAAGATACAAAGGCGACAACCAACATCACCAAAGCAGATTGAAACAGCCTTTTAAAAAAATATTTTATCAATTTGTGAAGGTTTAAACTTACAAGCCCTTTAAATTTTTAAAGGGCTTGTAATAATTTTTAATTAGTTAAAACTAGCAGTTCTGAATAACGGTTCGTTATTCGGTCTGATAGGAACATTAACATTGCTTTTAGATGCCCAAGAAATTACTTGGTGATGTAAAGGAAGATAAGAAATATCATCTTTTACAATTTTCCAAGCTTTTGCAATTGCAGCATTTCTTTTATCTAAATCAACTTCACCTTCCATAACTCTAATTGCAGCATCAACATCGGCGTTACTAAAGTTAACTTTATTCCAGCTAGCACCAGTTTCATATAAATAATGGAAAACATAGTGACTATCTAGTGTTGGAACACCCCATCCAAGCATATAAAAATCACCTTGATCATCTTTAAGCTCTTTGAAGTGTTTACTTTTAGTTTGAGCAAATAAGTTAACGTTGACTCCAATTTTACCCAACATTCCAACAACAGCAGTACATATTGCCTCATCGTTTACATATCTGTCATTTGGACATCTAAGTTCAACGTCAAAACCATTAGGATAACCCGCATCAGCTAAAAGTTTTTTTGCAGCATTAACATCGTAAGGTAATCTTTTATCAAGATCAGCTGTATATCCATTTACACCTGGGAAAGTTATAATTCCTGCTGGTTCACTTAAACCTCTCATAACTTTTTTCTTGATCGCTTCTATATCAATTGCTTGATAAAGAGCTTGTCTTACTTCTTTTTTCTTGAATGGATTATCACCTGTATTTCCAGTTCTTAATTTATCAGCTGCTTGATCCATACCTAAGAAAATTGTTCTCATTTGAGCTGTACTTTCAACTTTGTGACCTGAAGAAGATCCAATTCTTTTTAAATCTTGAACTGGAGCATCAGTAACTATATCAATTTCACCTGATAATAAAGCTGCAACTCTTGTAGCTGCATTTTTTATAGGCATTAATTCAATTTGAGTTACTTTTTTGTCCTTCATCTCACCCCACCAATGTTTATTTCTTTTAAACACTGTTTTAGTATTTGGTTCTCTTAAAGTTATTTTAAAAGGACCAGTTCCCATAGCATTAGTAGCAGAGAAAGTTTCTTGTCCTGCATCCCAATTTTGTGGAGACATTGCAAAGTTTTTCTCTGACCAAGCTTTAGACATTATAAAAATGTTAGACAATTGGTTCAAAAGAATAGGGTTAGGTTTACTTGTAGTTATTTTAACTGAGTAATCTCCAACCGCTTCAACGTTTGAAACTGTGCTGATGTATTCTTTAAAATCAGATGTTCTTTGCTTAGCTCTTAATACGCTAAAAACAACATCTGCAGATGTCATTCCAGAGCCATCTGAAAACTTAGCATCTTCTCTTAAAGTAAAAATCCAAGTATTTGGATCAGTAGCTTTCCATTTTGTTGCTAAAGCAGGTCCTATTTTCATGTCCAAACCTCTTTGAACTAGAGCTTCATAGACTTGTCTAGATACTTGTGTAGTTGGACCCTCATTTTGTGCATGTGGATCTAGTGTTAAACTGTCTCCTTGCATAGACCATTTAATAGTTTTTGCCCATGCTGAAGAAAATCCGAATACTAGAACTAATGACAATAGTATTCTTACTATATTTTTAGTCTTCATTATTCCCCTCGTTTTTTAAATTTATTTAAAAAAGTATAAGTGAAATAATTGAATTATAGTAGCAATAATTTACTGATAAAATTTAACTTTTATCGCTATCAACTAATTTTTTCTTACCTATCCAAGGCATCATGGCTCGTAATTCTGCACCAACTTTTTCAACAGGATGCTCAGCTAATTTAGCTCTCGTAGCAAGGAAGTTTTTTTGACCATTTTTACATTCATCCATCCACTCTTTAGTGAATTTTCCAGATTGAATTTCAGCCAAAACTTCTTTCATTCTTTTTTTAGTTTCTTCTTTGTTAACTACTCTTGGTCCAGATTGATATTCACCATATTCAGCAGTATTCGAAATAGAATAATTCATATTCGCAATCCCACCTTCATAAATTAAATCAACAATCAATTTAACTTCATGAACTGTCTCAAAATATGCCATCTCTGGTTCATAACCTGCTTCAACTAAAGTTTCATAACCATTTTTAATTAGCTCAACCAAACCTCCACAAAGTACTGTTTGCTCACCAAATAAATCTGTTTCAACTTCGTCTTTGAATGTAGTTTCAATAATTCCTGATCTTCCTCCACCAACTGCTGAAGCATAAGATAAAGCTAAGTCTCTTGCCTTTCCTGAACCATTTTGATGAACAGCAAATAAACAAGGCACTCCACCTCCTTTTTCATATTCACTTCTAACTAAGTGACCAGGTCCTTTTGGAGCAACCATAAAAACATCTAGATCTTTTCTTGCTTTAATTAAATCGTAATGAACATTTAAACCATGAGCAAAAGCGATACTCGTTCCCTCTCTTACTCTCTGTTCAATGTGGTTTTTATAAATTTCTGCTTGTAGTTCATCTGGTGTAAGAATCATTACTACATCAGCCCACTCTGCAGCATCAGATAAATTCATTACCTTTAATCCTTTTGACTCTGCTTTAGCTGCACTCGACGAACCTTCTCTCAAAGCAACAACAATATCTTTTACTCCGCTATCTTTTAGGTTTAATGCATGAGCGTGTCCTTGGCTTCCATAACCAAAAATAGCAACTTTTTTACTCTTGATCAGGTTTACATCTGCATCTTTTTCATAAAACATTTTCATATCGTCTCTCCTATTAAATTAATTAAATATTTTAGCACCTCTGGTCATAGCTAC
>CACAVT010000044.1 GCA_902536005.1 uncultured Pelagibacteraceae bacterium | reverse complement strand
TTACTTTAATTCTGACAACTTTTTTTTTCTCCAAATGGAATATTTTTTTTAAAATTTTAAAAAATATATCAAATTTATTTTATTTATTTATCTCGGGTTTTTTAATTTTTATTAATTGGAGTGTATGGATATATGCTATAGCAACAAATAGAATTATAGATGCAAGTTTTGGGTATTTTATAATGCCCATTTTAAGCATTATGCTTGGTTATCTTTTTTTTAAAGAAAAACTTAATAAAAAAAGAATCTTTTCAATTATCTTAGTTGTTATATCAATTCTTTTTTTAATAATAGTAAGTATTAAATCATTGCCTTGGGTTGGTTTAATTGTTGCTTTGAGTTGGGGGTTTTACAATTTAGTTAGAAAAAAAATTAATGTTGATACAGATGTAGGCCTTCTTATAGAGAGTTTATTTATATTACCATTTGCACTGTTAGCTTTTTATTTGATAGCAAGCAAAGGTTATAATGATTTTCAATTATCTGATCCTTCGATGATGCTATTTATTTATCTTGCTGGACCTATGACCGTTATACCTTTATTTTTATATGTTAGGGGAGTTGAACTCTGTGGTTTAGGGCCGACTGGGATGATATTTTATATAACTCCCACTTTTCAGTTTTTATTGGGTTATTTTTATTACAATGAGCCTTTTTCAATAACAAAATTAGTTAGTTTTATTTTTATTTGGATTGCTGTAATTATATATTTGAATGATTTACATGAAAATAATTAATTTTTTTATATTTTTTATTTTTATTTCTATTAATTTCTCATTTGCTGATATCAACAAAGAATTTGAAAACTGGAAATTAAATTTTAAAAAAATAGCTTTAGAAAACAAAATTTCAGAAAAAACGTTTGATAGAGTTATGTCTGATACTAAATTTTTATCAGATGTAATAAAATATGACAGGTATCAACCTGAATTTTATGAAGATACTAAAACCTATATTTCAAAAAGAACATCTTCAAAAAAAGTTTCTTTAGGAAAAAAATTCTATGAAACAAATTCAAAGTTAATAAATGCTGTTGAAAATGAATTTAATATAGATAGAGAGTTATTATTAGCTTTGATGGGAATAGAAACTAATTTTGGAACCTATGTAGGCAAAATGGATATTTTATCTTCTTTAGCAACCTTAAGTTTTGATAAAAGAAGATCAGAATTTTTTACAAATGAACTATTAATTCTTTTGAGATTAATTGAAAATGAACAAATAGATTATAAAACATTATATGGATCTTGGGCTGGAGCTTTTGGATTTTTTCAATTTATGCCTTCAACAATGAAAAATTACGCCATTGACCATGATGGTAACGGATATATAGACTTAAAAAATAATAATGATGCTTATGCTTCAGCATCAAACTATTTAAATCAAATAGGTTGGAAAAGTGAGAGTCCTTGTTTTTATAGAATTGATTTATCAGACAATATACCAAATAAATATTTAAACATTTCCGCAAAAAAACTTCATGATAAAAAAAAATTAAAATATTTTAGAAAATTTATTAAAAATAATGATCAAATAGATGATAAGTACAACTCTTTAAAGGTAGCCATTATAACTCCAGATAAAGATATCATACCTGATGCCGAAACTTTAAATCCAGCTTATATTGTATTTGATAACTATGAGATAATATTAAAATGGAATAGGTCATTGCGATTTGCTTTAGCTGTTTGTACATTAAAAGATAAATTTAAAAATGAACTTTAAAAAACTAATATTAATTATTTCTATACTTTTTTTATCTGCATGTAATCAATTTGATCAAAATAATAAAAACTTAGTTTATATTAGTGATCAAAAGTATAGCAATACTGGATTTGCTTTAATATATAATGATGAATTAAAAAAAGAAAAAAAAATATCTAAAAAAATTGATAATAGATCTTTATTAATTTTTCATAATAAAATTCAAAAAAATTCATTTGTTAAAATTACAAATCCTATTAATGATAAATCTATTATTGCAGAAGTAATCTCTAATAACGTTAAATTCTCTTCTTTTTACAACTCTGTAATCACGCAACGAATTGTTGAAGAGCTATCTCTTGATCCTAAAGAGCCTTATATTGATCTTGTTTTAATCTCAAAAAGTTCAACTTTTGTAGCCAAAAAGGCAAAGACTTTTGATGAAGAGAAAAGTGTAGCTGAAAAAGCTCCTGTTGATGGAATTACCATAGACAATCTGGGTAAAGAAAAAAATAAAGAAGTAAAAATAAAAAAACATAAATTTTTATATTCAATAAAGATTGCAGATTTTTACCACCGAGACTCAGCAGAAAATATGGTTGATAGAATAAAAGATGAGACAAATATAAAAAAATCTGTAATTAAGAAATTATCTAAAACTAAATATAGGGTATTATTGGGCCCATTTAATGATATAAAAAAACTAGAAAAATCATTTAACGAAATAAAAGTATTAAATTTTGAAAATATAGAAATATTAAAAGATGTTTAGGATATTATTAATTGTAATTTTTTTTAGTTTTTCGTTTATTAATATTTCAAAAGCTAATTTTGATGTAAAGGCAAGAACTGCAATATTACAAGATTATCATTCTGGAGAAATTCTCTATGAGAAAGAACCAGATATTTCAATTTATCCAGCTTCTATGACAAAAATAATGACAGCAATTATTGCTTTTGATCTAATAAAATCAGGCGATCTTAGTTTAGATGAAAAATTTATAATTTCAGAAAGAGCTTGGAGATTATCTACATCTGGATATTCGTCGATGTTTATAATGGTAGGTGATCAGGTCTCAGTAGAAAATTTATTAAGAGGTATTATTGTTGCTTCTGGTAATGATGCCTGTGTTGCATTAGCTGAGGGTATAGCAGGGACTGAAGAAGAATTTGCAATTTTAATGACTGCTAAAGCAAAAGAACTAGGGATGGATAACACAAACTTTTCTAATTCATCAGGAATAAATGACCCCGATAATTACTCAACTGTTAGTGATATTTTAAAAATGTCTAGATATTTAATTAAAGAACATCCTGAATTTTACAAAATGTTTGCTGAAAAAGAATTTACGTGGGATAGAACAGGCGGTGATCCAATAACACAAGGAAATAGAAATCCTTTGCTTTATAAAAATCTTGGAGCAGATGGAATAAAAACTGGTTATTTAGCTGTTGAAAAATATTCTTTAGCATCATCAATAGATAGAAATGGCAGAAGATTGATTGCAGTTGGAAGCGGTTTTAATTCAAAAAATTCTAGATCTAAAGAGAGCACAAAATTACTTACATTTGGTCTTACCAACTATGATCTTGTAGAAATAGCTAAAGCTAATAAACCATTACACAAAATTGATGTTTGGTTAGGAAAAGAGAATACTGTGGAAGCATATACAAACGAAGATATTTATAAAACAATTAAAAAAGCGAAAAAAAAACTTTTAAAAGTTGCTGTTAAGTATGATGGACCAGTCGAAGCACCAATTGAAAAGGATCAAAAAATAGCCACTCTAAGAGTTGTTTATGATCAAGAACTCGTTGGTGAGTATGATTTACTTTCATCGAAAGAAATTAAAAAAGTTAATTTTTTTACAAGATTAATAAAATCAATAAATTATTTAATTTGGGGTGATGTCTAAAAAACCCATCATTGTTTTTGAGGGTATAGAGGGTAGTGGCAAAAGTCATCATATAAATAAAGTATCTAAATATTTAGATAAAAAGAAAATTAATTATATAATGATAAGAGAACCAGGTGGAAGTATTAATTCTGAAAAAATACGGAGATTAATTTTAAATAAAAAATCTAATTTTAACATATATACTGATTTACTTTTATATTTAGCGGCGCGTAGTGAAAATATAAATCTTATAAAAAAGTCATACAAAAAAAAAATTATTTTGATTGATAGATTTACAGACTCAACTATTGCATATCAGCATTATGGTATGGGTGTTGATTTAAACATTATTAATATCATAAATAAATTTCTATTAAAAAATATTAAAGTCAACTTTACTTTCCTCAATGTTGTAAATAAAAAAAATCTATTTCAAAGATTAAAAAATAGAAAATCTCTCAATCGATATGATCAGTTTGATATGAATTTTTATAATAAAGTTCAAAAAGGTTTTTTGAAATTAGCTAAA
>CACAVT010000043.1 GCA_902536005.1 uncultured Pelagibacteraceae bacterium | reverse complement strand
TGGAATAATTGCAGCAGCAAATAAATCTATAACTGGAATTTCCATTATTGGCCCCATAACCACAAGCATGATGCTGGGTGGTATTAAAATTCCCAAAGTTCCACCAGCTGTAATTGTACCTGCAGCAAGTTTTACATCGTAATTTGATCTGTTCATTGATTTTGCAGCCATAATTCCTAAGATAGTAACTGAGGCACCAACTATTCCAGTTGCAGCCGCAAAAATAACTGAAACAAATAATACTGCGTAGTATAATGAGCCCTTAACTCTAGCTAACATCATCTGGAAGGCTGAAAATAACCTTTCCATTAAACCTGCTTGTTCCATCATTATACCCATAAAAACAAACAGCGGAACGGCGGCGAGAGTTTGTTCGGTCATAACCATCGAAAATTGGAGCGTCATTAAATAAAAAACTAATTTTCCAAATCCTAAATAACCAAATACAAAACCTAAAAAAATCAAAGTGAAAGAAATTGGAAATCCAACAAAAATTGCAAAAAGCATCACTCCAACTAAAATAAAGCCTAAAATAGCTGGATCAATTAATTCTGCTATCATTTATCCTCTCCTGGCCACTCACCCTTTTTAGCTGCCCAGTAACTCTTAAGTAATTCTGAAAATCCTTGTATAAGTAAAAATATAATTCCAATTAATAAACATGTTTTAATTGGCCACATATATGGCATCCAGGTAGTATCCATTCCTCTTTCACCTCTTTGGATAGACTCTACAACAAATCCAAAAGTCATATAAAAAAATACTATTAGACCTGGAAAATAAAATAAAAGATACAGCCAAAAATCTATTAATCCTTGGTTTTTAATTTTAAAATTTCTGTATAAAAAATCTGCTCTAATATGAACTCCTTTTGAAAGTGCATAACCTGCACCTAGCATAAAAAGAGCTCCATATAAAAATCTGCTAATATCATAAGCCCATATTGTCGGTGCTAAAAATAATTTTCTAGCAAGTACCTCATAGGTCATAGCAAAAATAAGTGGCATTAATATCCAACAGACTACACTACCAACTCGCTTGCTAAATTTGTCTATATTAATTATAGACTTTGCCATCCAAGATGGCATATCTTCTGGCATTTTTCCCGAACCACCTCGCCTTTCGGCAATCATTTCATCTGAAATATCTAATTTACTTGGTTCTTCAGCCATAAAAATTTTTATTAAAAAAAATTAGAGCGGACTAACAAGTCCGCTCTAATGTTCTAATTATTTAATGATTACTTTAATGTTGCTGCGTGAGCCATTCCTAGCTTAGCATTTGACATTTGAGCACCACTCCAGAAAGGAACTGCTTTATCAGCAAATACTTTCATAGAGTCATAAACTTCTTTGAAAAATGCATTTTTTTCAGCATTTTTGTTCAAAGTTGCTTTAGCAGCTGCCATATACTCAGTGAAGTAGTCAGATGGAGTATCTTCTAAAATCACTCCATGTTTTGTTGTAAGTTCTTGTAAAGCTTCACCATTTGATAAAATTCTATAACTTAAAGATTTTATCAAAGACGCATCAGCCGCTACTTCAAGAGACTTCTTCTCATGTGCAGTCATAGCATTATATGTTTTTCCAGTAATATAAAAGTCAGCATTTACCACTACTTGGTGTAAACCTTGTAAATAATAGTGCTTTAAAACTTTTTGGAAACCAAAAGTTAAGTCTGGCTTTGGACAACACCATTCAGCAGCATCAATAGTTCCTGCTTCTAAAGCTGGTAGAATATCCCCACCACCCATAGCAACAGATGCTATACCGATGTCTTTATAAGTTTGTCCTGGAATTCCTGGAGGAGTTCTGAATTTATATTTTCTAAAATCAGCCATATCTTTAATTGGTTTTGGAAACCAACCTAAAGCCTCTGGTCCAACAGGTTGAAGCATAAATCCTTTAATGTCTCTTCCCATTTCTTTCCATAATTGATCATAAAGCGCTTTTCCACCACCATATTGAAACCAAGATAAAAACGCTAAATTATCTATACCTATTCCACCACCAGCTACTGGAGAACCAAATAGCATTGCAGCAGGGTGTTCACCTGACCAATAGTGAGTCCATGCAAATCCACAGTCGATCAAACCTTTGTCAACAGCATCTAGAGTTTCTTTAACTCCAACAACTGCTCCTGCAGGTAAGATTTCGAATTTTAAAGATCCACCAGTTAATTCAGTTACTGTATCAGTAAAGTCCTTTAACATCTTAACTTCATCAGCTTTGGTGTTAAGAACTGTCTGACATTTTAGTGTTTTTGCAGCATTAGCATTTGAAATAAATCCAAATACCATCGCAACCGCAAATAACATTGAAATGATTTTTTTCATATCGTTTTTCCCTCTCTATATTTTTAAAAATGAAAGCTTGTCAAAGAATGAAATCTAAAACAAGTGTTAATATTGGATTATTTTAATTTTTTTGTGTAGAGAAATGTTACAAATAAAAAAATTTTAATTTATAAGAGTTCTAAGTAATGGATAATTTTGATTATATAATAATTGGTGCTGGATCAGCTGGATGTGTTCTTGCTAATAGAATATCATCTAATCCTAAAAATAAAGTCTTACTTTTAGAAGCAGGAGGTAAAGATACAAATCCATGGATACATATACCTGGAGGGTATTTCAAAACAATGCATAATCCTGAGACAGATTGGTGTTTTAATACAGAGGAAGAGCCCTTCTGCGACAATCGAAAAATGACTTACCCAAGGGGAAAAACACTTGGAGGAAGTTCTTCTATTAATGGAATGCTTTATATTCGAGGGCAATCGAATGATTATAATTATTGGAGACAATTAGGAAATGTAGGATGGTCATGGGATGATGTGCTTCCTTATTTTAAAAAATCTGAAGATTTTCAGTTTGGAAAAAATGAATTTCACGGTTCTGGCGGGCCTTTAAAGGTAGAAAAAATTAGATCTACATTTAAAGTTTTAGACTTGTTTTTAGAAGCTGCAGAGGAATTTGGATATAAAAAAACTGACGATTTTAATAACGGCGATAATGAGGGAATGGGATATTTCCCTTTAACAGTAAAAAATGGTTTTAGATGTAGCACAGCAGTTGGTTACTTAAATCCAGTAAAAAGTAGAAGTAATTTAAAAATTATAACTAAAGCTCATATCAAAAATATTGAATTTGAAAATAAAATTGCCAAAAAAGTTAATTTTTGGACTGGTGATAAATTAAATACTGTTGAGGCAAATAGTGAAATAATTTTAAGTGCTGGTACTATTGGATCTCCACATATTCTTCAAGCCTCAGGTTTGGGGCCAGCAAAATTATTAAAAGATAACGGTATTGAAGTATTAATGGAAAATAAAAATATTGGCCAAAACTTAACTGACCATCTAATGTTAAGACCTGTATATAAGATAAAAAATTTAGAAACATTAAATGATATTTATTATAGCTTTACTAAAAAAATATTTACTGGATTAAAATTTTTCTTAACACGAACTGGTCCTCTTACAGTTGGTGCTAGTTATTTGTGTGGTTTTGTTAAGAGTGATCCACATTTAGAAACACCTAACTTACAATTTCATGTTTCTCCTGCCAGTACAGATCTCTTAGGAAAATCATCGTTACACAAATTTCCTGCTTTTACACCAACCATTACCAATGTAAGACCTACTAGCAGAGGATCTATTGAACTCAAATCTTCAGATACAAGAATTTCTCCAAGGATTAAAATGAATTATCTATCTACAGATGAAGATAGAGAAATAGCAGGAAAGTCTCTTAAAATAGTAAGAAAAATAGTTATGGAGTCTAAAGCCTATAAAGATTATGGACCAGAAGAACTAAGACCAGGTATAAATATTACTGACAATGAGCGGTTAGCAGTTGAAGCGGGAAAATATGCTAATACTATTTTTCATCCTGTTAGTACATGTAGGATGGGAAAAGATGAAAATGCTGTTGTGTCTGATCAATTAAAAGTTCATGGAATTAAAAACCTAAGAGTGATAGATGCATCTGTAATGCCATATATTACTTCTGGAAATACTAATGCACCTACTATTATGATTGCAGAAAAAGGTGCTGACATGATACTACAGCAGTAATGTTTGCAGAATTTTTTACACCTGAACAAATAGCAATATTAACTCAAATTATTCTTATTGATTTAGTTTTAGCTGGAGACAATGCAATTATAATTGGAATGGTCGCATCTAAATTTCCACCTGAACAAAGAAAAAAAGTTATTTTCTGGGGAATTGGTGGCGCTGTTATTTTAAGAATTATTTTAACATTGCTAACCGCATATCTTTTACAAATTACAGGTTTAAGGTTAATAGGTGGATTGCTGCTCCTTTATATTGTTTACAAACTTTATGTGGATGTAATAAAAGGCTCGGAGACCGAAGAAAACATT
>CACAVT010000042.1 GCA_902536005.1 uncultured Pelagibacteraceae bacterium | reverse complement strand
TCGGTTTTTTAAATAAAATTTTTTTACTTGTAAATGACGAGAGTAGTTTTTTGACTAAAAGACAATTGATTTTTGTTATAGCATTAATTGATAGTTTTGTTTTATTTAATTCATTGAAAAAAGAGATAAATAAATTTCCTTTTGATGATATCCATTTTCTTCCGTACTGTCCTCTACCATTTAATTGTGTTTCAGCAACAACCATACCTAAGTTGTATTTAGTTTCTTTGATAATTCTTATTGCAGTATTGTTTGTGCTTTTAACTTTTTTAAATTTAAATTTTTTAAATTTCATTAAATAATATTAATTCTTGAAACAACTTCTACTAATTGACTTGGGAATATGAAGTATAAAAGAATTAATATAGTTGAAACTGTCAGTGAAAATTTTAGCCATAAGCTATGGTCAGTGTCATATTTATCTTTTTCCTTATCAAAATACATAATTTTTATAATTCTTAGATAATAAAAAGCTGCAACCACAGTTGATAACAACCCTACTATAGCTAAGAAATACATTGATTGTTCCAATACTGCTTTAAAAACGTAAAATTTTGCAAAGAAACCTGCTAAGGGTGGTATGCCTGCTAAAGAAAATAGTATTAACAACAAACACAAAGATAACAATGGATGATTTTTTGATAATCCAGAGAGATCATCAATATTTTCATAATATTGATCTTTTCTTCTTAACATTAATAGACATGAAAAAAGAGCTAAATTCATAATAACATAAATAGAAATATAAATTATCGAACTTTGAATTCCCTCGTTTGATACTGTGGCTAAACCAGCTAATGTGTAGCCAATGTGTCCTATAGAACTGTAAGCAATTAGTCTTTTAATATTAGTTTGGCCTATAGCAGCAACTGCTCCAAAAATCATAGAAGCTATAGATAAGAAAACTATTATCATTTGCCATTGATCAATTAAATTTAAAAAAGGAACATATAAAAATCTAATAAATACAGTCAAAGCAGCTACCTTTGGTACTATTGTGAAAAACAAAGTTACAGTTGTTGGAGATCCTTCGTAAACATCAGGTGCCCACATATGGAATGGAACTGCTGAAATTTTGAATGCTAAACCAACTAATATGAACACAATTCCAAAAGTTAAAACATATTCCTCAGAATTTAGTTGATTTGATATTATATCAAAATTAGTAGAACCTGAAAAACCATAAACTAAAGAACATCCATATAATAAAAGACCTGATGATAATGCACTTAAAACAAAATATTTCAAACCCGCTTCTGATGATTTTAATTGATCTCTGTTATATGTAGCTAAAACATAAAGAGCTAATGACTGTAATTCTAAGCCCATATAAAAAACAATTAAATCATTTGAGCTGATCATTACCATCATACCAAGAATAGAACTCAAAATAAGAACAGGATATTCAATATTATATATTTTAAATATTTTTAAATAAGTTGACGAAATAACTAAAACTATAAAACCTCCAATTAAAGTTATAATTTTCATTAGCGAGGACATACTGTCAATCACAACACTTTCATTAAACAAAGTTTCTCTAGTTACAGAGAAAGTTTCATTGATTGTTATTATTGTTGTAATTAAGATTGCAAACAAAGATAAATTGAACGTAATTTTAGAACTGTCATTTTTGAACACACCTAAAATAAGTAGAAACATAATTGATAGAGAAATAAAAATTTCAGGTAATATTAAATTTAAATTTTCCATATTATTTACTGGCTATATTTGTGTTATGCATATTAATTAAATCAGTAACAGAAACTTCAATAGTGTTGATTAATGGATCGGGATAAAAACCAAAAAATAAGATTGGTGCAGCTAAACAAGATAAAATAAAATATTCAGATCTATTTAAATCTAAAATTTTTTTAAGATCTTCATTAAGTAATTTTCCAAATACTACTCTTTTATAGAGCCATAACATGTATGCAGCTCCTAAAATTACTCCAATACTTGCTATAACAGCTACTAAAAAATTATCCTTGAAAGCTCCCATTAATATTAAAAACTCACCAATAAATCCACTTGTTCCAGGTAAACCAAGAGACGCTAAAGCAAATAACATGAACAATATTGAATATTTTGGAATTACAGAAACTAGTCCACCATACGTACTTATCAATCTAGAATGCATTCTGTCATAAACTACACCAACAGTTAAAAATAATGCTGCTGAAACTAAGCCATGGCTTATCATTTGAATTATACTTCCTTCAATTCCTTGTTGCTGCAAAGTGAATATACCCAAAGTTACAAAGCCCATATGCGCAACAGAGGAATAAGCAATTAACTTTTTCATATCTTCCTGCATTAAAGCTATCAGTGAAGTAAATATGATTGCTATAACACTCAAGGTGTAAATTAATGGTGTAAATACCTCTGATGCAACCGGGAAAAGACCTAAAGAAAATCTTATAAAACCATATCCAGCCATCTTTAACAAAATTGCGGCTAATAATACAGATCCTGCTGTAGGAGCCTCAACGTGAGCATCTGGTAACCATGTATGAACTGGCCACATAGGTGTTTTAACAGCAAATGAACTAAAAAATGCTAACCACAATAAATTTTGATATTTAACATCAATTCCAATTTCGTATAGTTGAACCACGTCGGTTGTTCCTGTAATCCAATAAATTGAAATTATTGCAACCAACATCAAAACAGAACCTAGTAATGTATATAAAAAAAATTTGAATGCTGAATATACTCTTCTTGCTCCTCCCCAAATACCAATAATTAAAAACATCGGGATTAATCCAGCTTCAAAAAATAAATAGAATACAACTAAATCAAGTGCACAGAAAACACCAATCATGAAACTTTCCATGATTAGAATTGCAATTAAAAAATCTCTTAATCTATTTTTAACAGAATTATTTACAGATATTATACAAAGGGGAGTTATAAATGTTGTTAATATTATAAATAAAATTGAAATACCATCAACTCCAACTTTATAATTAATAAATCCTTCAATCCACTTTCTATCTTCTACAAATTGAAAACTAGACGTTGATTGGTCAAAAGAAATCCAAAGATAAATAGAAATTAAAAAATTAACTACAGTTGTAAATAAAGAGACATATTTAGCAGTTAAATTATTTCCTTCTTTATCTTTGGTAAAAAATAAAAATAAAGCACCAACTATTGGTAATAATATTAAAGATGAAAGAATAGGAAAATTCATTATTTAACTATTAAAAAAGTTAGTAAAGCAGAGAAACCTAATAACATCACAAATGCATATTGATAGATAAAACCACTTTGAAATTTAGTTGCTTTAATTGAACATTTTTTTATAAAAGAAGAAATTCCATCAGGACCAAAACCATCAATTATAGTTCCATCACAAAATTTCCACAAAAATAGACCTAGTTTTTTTGAGGATTTAATAAACAGCACATCGTACAACTCGTCAAAATACCATTTATTAACTAAAAAATTATACAAAGGTTTGTTCATAGAAACTATTGAATTAGGTAACTCTTTGTTTTTTACAAATAAGTAATAAGCAATGGGAATAGATAATATAACTAAACAAGGTGTTAAAAGTAAAAACCATAAAGGTGGATGTTCAGAGCTTAAAGGCTCTAAAAACATAATAGAATCTGCCCAGAATAAATTCTCACCATAACCAATAAATAATCCTTTAAATAGAAAACCAGCAAATACAGCTCCTATTGAAAGAATAAATAAAGGAACAAGCATTACTAATGGAGACTCATGTGTTTCCTCTATCTTGATCTCTTTATTATTATACTCTCCATGGAAAGTTTTAAATATCAATCTCCAAGAATAAATGGATGTTAAAAATGCTGTAATTATTCCAATCCCAGCTGCATAATAACCAGTGGTATTACCTTTTAAATACGCAAATTCTATAATTGCATCTTTAGAATAAAATCCTGATAAAAATGGAAAACCTGTTAAAGCAAGTGTTCCAATAATCATTAAAGCATAAGTGTATGGTAATTTTTTCCACACTCCACCCATATTATTGATATTTTGCTCATCTTTAAATGCGTGGATTACTGAACCAGATCCTAAAAATAATAAAGCTTTGAAAAATGCATGAGTAAACAAGTGAAACATAGCAACATTATATGCACCTACTCCAGCTGCAAAAAACATATAACCAAGTTGGCTACATGTAGAGTAAGCAATAATTTTTTTTATATCTGTTTGAACTAGAGCAACAGTTGCTGCAAAGAATGCAGTAGTCATTCCAACAATAGTTATAAAACTTAGTATTAATGGTGAATATTCATAAATTGGGGAACACCTTACTACTAAGAAAACGCCAGCTGTTACCATCGTTGCTGCATGGATTAATGCAGAGACTGGAGTTGGACCCTCCATCGCATCTGGTAGCCAAGTATGTAATAATATCTGGGCAGATTTACCCATTGCTCCGATAAATAAGAGTAAACAAATTAAATCTATTGCTTTAACTTCAAAACCTAAAAATGGTAAGTTTTTATCTACAACTGTTGGAATTTGTTGAAAAACTTCTGAGTAATTAACAGTTCCAAATAAATAAAATATTAAGAAAATTCCTAGAGCAAAACCAAAATCGCCGACTCTGTTTACAACAAATGCTTTTATGGCTGCAGCATTTGCACTTTCTTTTTTAAACCAGAAACCAATAAGGAAGTAAGAACATAATCCGACACCTTCCCAACCAAAAAATAATTGAATAAAATTATCTGAAGTTACAAGCATCAACATCGCAAATGTGAACAATGATAAATAAGCCATAAATCTTGGCTTATGAGGGTCATGAGACATATAACCAATTGAGTAGATATGTA
>CACAVT010000041.1 GCA_902536005.1 uncultured Pelagibacteraceae bacterium | reverse complement strand
TGAAATACCACCAAAAATAGTTGTGCCTACAACCTGCTCTTTTCCCTTTATTTTTTTTATACCTATTGGTGATTTAAATTTTATCTCTCCAGTATTTAAATCTAACTTTGCTATATATCCCCAAGGTGGATTTGATGCTGGTAATCCATCGTCTGTAAGAAACTGAGACCATGAACTATAATTTGCACTTATTATAATATTTCCATCTTCATAAAGATAATTGTCCTTCCATTTAAAATATTCATAAATTTTATCTAAATCATCTTTTGTTGCATTATTAATATCGTGTTTATTTTCCATTAAACTTTTTGTTAAAAATTTTGATCCAGTTATTTGATCTTCTAATGTAATTCCTACTAAACTTGGAATATTTTTAATAAGTTTCTCTCCTTTTTTAAGTCTTGATCCGTTTCGTTTAATGCCGTGACATGTACTACATTTGGAAAAATAAATATCCTTACCTATTTTTATATTTTTTGGAGTAAATTTACTCATCACTGAAATATCTTGAGCGTAGGGTCTAATTTTCCATGGGACGTTATTAACTGGTATATATAAAAATTGTTTAAAAGGATCTAGTGCAGATCCATGCCATTGAGCACCTCCATGCAAACCAAAAATGATTAAGTCTTTGCTTAGTGAGGGAGTTTCAAACCATCCATACTTTGAATTAAAAAGTTTTTTATCAATTTCATTTCTTTTATTTGTATCAAATGAATTATAATCTTTTTTAGAAAAATCTATTTTTGAAAATTTTTCAGGAAATTTTATTTCTAATTGTATAGGTGAAGCATTTTCACCAGGAAAGTAGGATTTAGGAGAATTTTTGTAAAATATATCATAAAGCGGTTTTCCAGTATTTCTCTCAAGAATTAAAGTGTTTCCAGATTTAGTATTAGCAATTACAATTTCATATACATGATCGTTAATCTTAAGGTCATGAATAATTGGGGGTGAACTTATGTCATAATCCCAGAGATCATGTAATATTTCTTGAAAATTCCATTTTATTTTTTTTTTAATTAAATCTATTGCTATTACACTATTTGATAATAAATCTTTATTAACTCTATGAGCTCCATAAGTGGCGGGCTTTGGGTTCCCAGTAGTAACATAAAGTACACCTTTTTTTTCATCTAGAGCTGAACCACCCCATACATTACCTTGGGTTTTTGGATAATTGTTAAATAGATCTATTTTTGATTTCAAGTACCCAGTATTAATGTCGTATATGCTAACCGATTTTAAATTAGCAATGATTAATTGATTATTATATGAAGCAGGAGCAGATTTAGTAAATGATTTAATTTTACCATTATCACCAAAACTTTTATCCAAACTTCCATCGTCAGAGTTAATTTTATAGATATTTTTTCCAAAAGTTAAAAAAATATACTTTTTTCCATCTTTACTTTCATATCCAAGAATCCCTCTTCCTGGTGTATCTAAATTTTCATTTTTGAAGACCCATATTATATCTCCATTCAGCGGATCAAAAGCTTTAACAACGTTATTTGGAAATGCAGAAATTAATTTATCATCAAAAAATATTGGATTAAGTTGAGTTGAATTAATCCATTTTTTATCTAAGTCAGATTGAGATATACTTTGGTGTTTCCATTTTAATTTAAGCTTAGATAAATTCTGATAATTTATTTGTGATGAATTATTAAATTTAAGATTGTAATTTCCTCCATGAGATCTTATCCATTTATTAATCTCTTTCTTTGGCAAATACGGTGTTTTTTTTGAATATTTTTGATTACCTATTATTCCATCAATAAACATTTTTTCTGTGTTTTTAAATTTAATTTCATCTTTTATTTTTTTTATTTTTATATATTTAGAAGAAGATTTTGAATTAAAATATTTCCAATAAAAAGCTTTGGATGTCTCGTAAATGTAAGGATAATTTTTAATTTTTGTGAGCAAAATACTATTTATTTCTGATTTACAACTATTTTGTAATTTTATGCAATTAGATGGAAGAAAAAGGATAATTAAGAAAATAAATAAAAATAAAAAAATTATAATTTTATTATTTTTTAATAAATTATAAATTTGGTACATAAATTAATTCTTTAAAGCCTTATAAAGAAACTTTTTATCTAAATTGCAATCTTTATAGCCTTTTTTGACAACGTTTAAATATCTTTCAGTTGGAAATTTAAATCGAGTTTTTTTTACCATAGAATAAGTCATTACTTTTTTTCCATAGTAGAAAAAATAATACTTTTTATAAAGAATTGGAAAATCCTCATATACATCTAATTTTTTTTCATCATTCTTTGAAATTTCAAATAATGCACCTGGAACAATTGAGTTTTTTTTAGGCTCAATATCCGCAGCTCTATACCTGCTTCTAAAAGTTAATCTGAAATCTTTTAAATTTATTTTTTTTAAGAAAATACTATCTTTACATCTGCGTTTCATCTGAAAATGATGAAGATTACTACCATAGGCAAAATACAACATTATCTTTCTACTACTTCAATTTTTTTTTCATTAACAAATTTTAAAATTTGAGAATTACAATTATCTATTTTATTCTGATCTTCTGATCTTATCACAATTGATACACCTAATTTACCTGCGTGGAAGAAAGGATAACTTCCAATTTCTACATCCATATTATTATTTTGAATCTTTTTTAATGAATTTGCTATTTCACTTTCAACAGTTCTTAAGCTTATAGTAAGACTTTTAATAGGCCTCCCGCCTACTATTCTATTAGTCAAACCACCCAACATTGATTTCAAAATGGATGGAACACCTGGCAAAGAAAATACATTTTCAACATTAAATCCTGGTGCGCCGCTTGTTGGATTTAAAATTAAATTTGCATTCCGTGGCATCCAAGCCATTTTTTGTCTGCCTTCATTAAATTCACCTGGTTGATAATAAACTTCTAAAATTTTAAAAGCTTCTTTGTGAACTTCATATTTTATTCCAAATGCTTTTGATACTGACTGAGCCGTAATATCATCATGTGTTGGACCAATACCACCAGTTGTAAAAACGTAATCATATTTGGATCTAAGTAGATTTAAAGTATCGACAATAATCTCTTCGACATCGGGTATTACCCTAACTTCTGCAACATTTACTCCTATTGAATTAAGCCAAATTGCTAAAGTAGAAGTATTAGTGTCTTGAGTTCTGCCAGACAATATTTCATTACCAATAATTAAAATTGATGCATTAACTTTTACTTTTTTATTCATATGAAATATATAATTTACTGATGGAATTTACCAAGTCTTTAATAAAAGGCAAACTAATCAAACGTTATAAAAGGTTTTTTACTGACGTTAAACTTGGTAAAGAAATTGTCACAGCTCACTGTCCCAATACAGGATCAATGAAAGGTTTGTTAGACGAAGGTAATGAAGTTTATTTACTTCCTAATAATGATCCAAAAAGAAAGCTTAAGTATGGGCTTGAGATTATAAAATCTAGAAAAAATTTAGTTGGTGTAAACACTCATATGGCAAACAGAATAGTTGAGCATGGGCTTAGAAATAATTTAATAAACGAACTTAAGAACAATGACATTATAAAATCGGAAGTTTTTTTTAATAAAGATACAAGATTTGATTTTTTGTTAGAAAAAAAAGGTCAAAAAATGTTTGTTGAAGTTAAAAATGTTACTTTATTTAGAAATAAAGATACTGCTGAATTTCCAGATGCGCCAACAGCAAGAGGAATTAAGCATTTATTAACCCTTATTGATGCCATAAAAAAAAGTTATATAACATACTTAATATTTTTAGTTCAAATCCAAAATATGAAATATTTTAAAATAGCTAAAGATATAGACGAAGAATATTATAAGAACTATTTAATAGCTAAAAAAGCTGGTGTAAATTTTTTAGCATATAGATGTGATATAAGTTCTAAAAAAATTTTTATAGATAAAAAATTAAAAATTATAGATGACTGATTATAAAGAAAAATTTGAAAAAATGAGAGTTGCAGGAAATTTAGCTGCGAGAACTTTAGATATGTTAACTGAGAATATTAAAGAAGGTATATCCACTGATCATATCGATAAACTTGGATATGAATTTATTAGAGACAATGGTGGCTACTCAGCTCCACTGTATTATAGAGGCTTTACAAAATCTTTATGTACATCTTTAAACCATGTTGTGTGTCATGGAATACCTTCTGATAGAATTTTACAAGATGGTGATGCTGTAAACGTTGATGTTACAGCTATCGTTGATGAACACTATGGTGACACGAGCAGAATGTTTTGCATTGGAAAAACTTCAGTAAAGTTAAATAATCTTATTGAAACAACTTACGAATCTATGATGAGAGCTATTAGAATTTTAAAACCTGGAATTAAATTGGGAGATATAGGTTATGAGATTCAATCTTTTGTCGAAGAAAAAGGTTTTTCAGTCGTTAGAGATTTTTGTGGTCACGGAATAAGCACTACATTTCACGAGCCACCAAATATTCTTCATTACGGTAGAAAAAATACAGGCATTGAATTAAGACCTGGTATGACGTTTACTATAGAGCCTATGATAAATGCTGGTAAATACGATGTAAAAATGTTGAATGATGGTTGGACAGCTGTTACAAAAGATAAATCTTTATCTACTCAATTTGAACATACGTTAGGAATAACTGAAAATGGTTATGAAATCTTTACAGAATCTGCTAAAGGTTATTCAAAGCCTCCATACTTATAATTAATGATTAAAAGATACTCGCGAAAAGAACTAACTGATATTTGGTCAGAAGAAAATAAGTACAAAATCTGGCTAGATGTTGAAGTCGCAGCTGCTGAGGCAATGGAAAAACTTGGTCAAATTCCAAAGGGTGTTACTTCA
>CACAVT010000040.1 GCA_902536005.1 uncultured Pelagibacteraceae bacterium | reverse complement strand
GTAAAAATTCATAATTTAGTAAATCTAATTTACCTTTTGTCTCTGGTAATTCTTCACCTGGATCCATATGATTCCCTAAACCTCTCCAATGGCAAACCCATCTCATATAATTTACCATATGTTCACCAGCCTTCTCTTTTGCTTCTTCCATCGTATCTGCAACAAACATATCTCTTACAAGAGACACCCCTTCGCCAAGAGGTATATTTTTCTTTGTTACCTCTGATCTTTTATTTTTATAAGCCTCAAATTTTGGTTTCAAAGCTTTTACAGTTGGAATCCACATAATAACATTAATGTTATTTTCAGCAGCCCACTCAATTGATCTAATTCCATCAACAACTTGATGAATTGGAGGGTGTGGCTGTTGATATGGCTGTGGAACAACACTAATTTTTTTCATAGTACTGTCTTCCATATTCATAAATTCTTCACTTGGAGGACTCATATCATGCTGCCAAACATAATTTGGTGATGGATAAGTATAAAATTCTCCTTGGTGACTGAAAAATTTTTCACTCCATGCTTTCTTCAATACTTCTAAAGTCTCAGCAAATAATCTGAAATTTTTAGCTTGATCTTTTAAATCAGCCTCTTTGTTTAAATTTATTGCTTCTCTACCATAAATTCCTCTTGCCACACCTACTTCAACTCTCCCTTTTGAAAGTTGATCTAATGTTGCGATATCTTCTGCTAATCTTATTGGATTATGGAAAGTAATAACATTTGCAGCCTGACCTATTCTAATATTTTTTGTTCTAGCAGCGGCATCTGCACCCATCATTAATGGATTTGTGCAAGATTCCATTCCTTCATGATTGAAGTGATGTTCGGTAAACCAAATTGAATTCCATTTATTTTGATCACAGTATTCTGTGATTTCTTTAGTTTCATCTAATAGCTGATGATAGGGTTTGTGTGTCCAGTTTGTGGTATTACAAAAATAACCAAATTTCATAAAGCCTCCTTTAAAAGTTAATTTAAAGACGACCGATCCCACTTTCGTAAATCCTTGATTTAAACGACGAGTTATGTATCGCTTTATTAAATAACGATATCACTTTTTTAAAGCAGTGGAAATCTAAAAAAGCTTTTTTTTGTCAGTCCAAGGTCCTTTTTTTGTCTTAGGCAAAAACCTTTTTAGATCAATTAAGACTTTTTCGGACAGCTTTCTGTAGGTAGTAAGTTTTCCTCCATAAATGTTCAATAGAGGTAATTTTTTAATAATTTTTAGATCAAAAACATAATCTCTTGTAACTTTTGAAGCTGCCTTAAAATCTTCAATTAGTGGTCTTATCCCAGAATAGGTATCTACAATGTCTTTCTTACTAATTTGTTTTTTTAGGTAATTGTTTACTGAATTAATTAAATATTTAATTTCCTTATTAGATATCCCTTTGTTTTCAGGAGATTTTACTTCTATTTCTGTAGTCCCAATTAATGAAAATTTTTTTTTATAAGGAATAACAAATATTATTCTTTTATCTGTATTTTGAAATGTAAAAGCTACATCAGCTTTATACAATTTTTTTGTAATGATATGACTTCCTTTAACCAGTCTTATTTTTTTCTTAGATTTGATTTTGATATTTTTATGTAAAGTTTCATTTATCCATGGTCCAGATGCATTGATTAAAACTTTTGATTTTATTTTTTTTCTATTTTGAAGACTGATGACCCACTCATTATCAATAATTTCAGCTTTTTTAACTTTGTTATATTCTATTATTTTGGCTTTATTTCTTTTTGCATCTTTAGCATTTAATTTTGTTAATTTCTTATCATCAATTTGAATGTCAAAATATTGAAAACCAGTTTTATATTTATCTTTAAGAATATTTGGAAATTTTTTTGTAAGATCATATGTTTTGGATTTTGGAATATTGGTTTTTCCACCTAAATTGTCATACAAAAACAATCCAAATTTAATTAACCATGCTGGTCTAATTTTATCAGTATGAGGAATAATAAATGGAATAGGTTTTGAAATATGTCTAGCAATTTTGTAAACAATTTCTCTTTCCTTCAAGGACTCTCTTACTAATTTGAATTCATAATTTTCTAAATAACGAAGACCACCATGTATTAATTTTGTGGACCAAGATGATGTTGCTCCCCCAATCTCACCTTTGTCAGCTAAACAAACAGACAAACCTCTTCCAGCAGCATCTCTTGCAATACCTGCACCGTTTATACCACCACCTATTATGAATAAATCAAATACTTTAGACATTTAAATTATGAATTGTTTATAAAATGTAATTATAAATTTTCAATGACTTAAAGTACTTTACCGTTGATATTCAACAAATTTTTTTAAAGATTGGTTTAGAAATTTTTCGTAAATTTGACCTGAACTTGTATTTTTTCTAGAGTTTAGGAATGATTTATTCATTTTAAAGTCATAAGAAGGTTCAAAAAAGAATGGAACAGAGAGTCTTTTGCTTTTATTCCAGAGAACTCTGTGATTGGTTGCTTTAAACTTACCTTTACTTAGAAATTCTAGAGCCCTACCAGTATTTACTATCAGAGCTTTTTTATTAAACGGTACATCATGCCAATTCTTTGTCTTCCTGTTCTGTACTTGAAGACCACCTTTTCTGTCTTGGTAGAGAATTGTAAATATTCCACTATCAACATGCGTTTCACATCCAAGAGCAACACCATCTTGTTTTGAAATCTCTACTGGTTTTGTTTGATTTGGATAATAATTAAATCTTAAAGTACTAAGTGTTTTTAATCTTGAAAAAGCTTCGCTTGATTTATTGGGATTCATTTTTTTAAGTTTGATTACACTTTTAAATAAAGTTTCACTTAAACTATAAATATTATCAAAATATTCACCCAAGGATTTAATGGAACTTTTGTTAAAACATTTATCCAGATTTAAATATTCAATGTATTGATTTTTTAATTTTGAAGAATATCTTTTAGTTACTTTTAAATCCCCAATATCCAATCCTTCTTTACCATTTACATCGTTGGGAAAGTATCCTCTGTAAAGATTCTTGTTTTTCTTATTCCATTTTTTTGGTGATAATTGCCTTTTTTTGCTACCTGGCAAATTGAAGAATTTATTTCCTACTTCACATACTTTCTTAATATCTTTTAAGTTAAGTCCATGTCCTGTAATTTGAAAAAAACCTACTTTGACACAAGCCTTATCAATTTCTTTAATAGTTTTTAAAGCACTTTGAGTTTCAAAATTGTTTTTAATTAGTGAGGATATATTAATTGTTGGAATATAATTTTTTGTCATCTTCTAACTGGAGTTTCTGTTACAATATATTGATCTCTAGCTTTTTCTCTTAAATAAATATAAATCCCTGCAGCTATAATACAAGCTACTCCAAAAAATGTTCTTCCTGATGGAATTTCATTAAATAAAAAATACCCAGGTATCATAGACATTATAATTAATGAATATTCAAACAGGGAAACCACAGAAGGTGAGGCTACAATGTAGGCTGAAAATATACATAGAAAAGCAATTGAGGCGACAAAACCAAAAAACAAGATAAATTTCCACGTATATTCAACGTTTGAAAACCATTCTCTAAAAATAAATTGTGTAGTTGGATCAAAGTCGGGGTTATTCAATTGTCCGTTTCCCATAAACAAATAAATGAGACCACATAAAATTAGAGCTATTAAATAAAAATAAAATAATTGAGTATTTACATCATCTTTATCAGATGTGTATTTTGTTATAGTCATGGATGCAGCATAAAAGAATGCACATACTACTGGGAGTAAACTTTTGTATTCAAAATCAGAAAAGTTTGGGTCTAGCACAATAAAAACTCCTATAAAACCAAAGACAATTGCTGACCACCTTCTTATTCCAATAAATTCTTTCAAAAAAAATTTAGCAAAAATAGATACAAAAAAAGGACAAGAAAAAAATAAGGCATTTGCAGTTGCTAGTGGCATGTAAGTAAGAGAAATAAAAAAAGCTGAAAACGCTAAAAAGTGAAGAATAACTCTAATAATTGTCCAAACAGGATAGTAAGTTTTTAGTGAAACTTTCTGTTTTCTAAATTTTATGTAACTAAAAAGTAAAATAGCTGCAACAAAATATCTTCCAAAAAAGATTTCATAAAGTGAGGCTTTTTCAAAAATATATTTAATTAAAGAGTCCTGCATCGCAAATAATGTCATTGCAATGATTATTAAAATAATACCTTTAGAATTATTATCTTTTGTCATTTATCTAAGAGGTTTTTCTGTAGCAATAGATTGATTTTGTGCTTTTTCACGCATAAAAATATAAACACCACTTGATACTATTATTAAAATTCCAATCACTGTATTTAATGAGGGTATTTCATCAAAATATAACCATCCTACAAGCGGTGACCAAAATAATATTGAATATTCGAAAGGTGAAACAACAGCTGGAGAAGCTATACTATAAGCTGTAAATAAAAAAAGAAATGCAAGAGTTGCTGTTACTCCAGTCGCAGTCATTAATAGAATATTAGAGTTAAAATCAACAAACCATTCCCTGAATATAAATTGAGAAGCTGGATGCTCCGAGACATTATATTGACCATCACCAATTATAAAATAGAAAATTATACTAATAATTATTGCACCAATATAAAATGTAAATGTTTGCGTATAAACACTATCTTTATCAGATGTTTTTTTTATTATTATCATAGATAATGAATAACAAAGCGCACATAAAATAGGTAATAAGCTTAAATAATTAAAATTACTAAAATCAGGATTTAATGTTACATAAACTCCAATAAATCCTACAACTACAGCAGACCATCTTCTAAATCCTATTTCTTCTTTTAAAAAAAAATGAGCAAATATTGTAATTAAAAAAGGGGTTACAAAAAATAAAGCTGTAGCTGTACCAAGTGGTAACACGGTCAAAGAAACATAAAAAGAGCTGAAACCAAAGAAAAAAAGTATTACACGGGTAAATGTTAAAAGAGGATATTGGGTTTTAAATACTATTGGTTTTTTTGTAATTATTAAAAATAATAAAATAAGCACTAAACTTACTACAGTTCTTATTAGGTAAATTTCATAAAGTGAAACAAAATTATAAATATGCTTCATAATTCCATCCTGTACAGAAAAAACCATCATTGATATTAATATGAAAACTATTCCTTTAGGATTATTGTTTTGAGCGCTCATTTACGCTCTATATCAAAAAAGAATATGTTTTTAAATTTATTAAATATGTGTCATATTTAATTATGATTTCAGAAGAAGATAAAATAATGATGGAAACCCTTTATTGGTGGGGTATTCCAACTTTATTTAGATGTAAGAATGATCCAGATCCAAAGAATTGTGATATTGCATTAGTTGGTGTTCCTCATAGTACAGGAAATGGAACTACAGAAAGAGATCAACATTTAGGTCCAA
>CACAVT010000039.1 GCA_902536005.1 uncultured Pelagibacteraceae bacterium | reverse complement strand
ATACTAACTCCAATGTTTCCGTCTTTATCATTTCTAATTTCTACTTGACCAGATTTAGCATTAGTTACAGCTTCTTTAATATTTTCAGAAACTGAACCAAGCTTAGGATTAGGCATCAAACCTTTTGGTCCTAAAACTTTTCCTAATTTAGAAAGTTTAATCATCATGCCCGGTGTACAAATTAGTTTTTCAAAATTCAATTCTCCGTCTTTAATTCTTTCAACAAAATCATCTCCACCCACAATATCTGCACCAGCATCTTTTGCATCTTGTGCTTTATTATCTTCACAAACTACAGCAACTTTAACTTTCTTACCTGTACCACCAGGTAAATTAACTACTGTTCTAATATTAACTTCGCTTTTCTTTTGTTTGTTATTTATTTGAAAACTTAAATCTAAAGACTCATCAAATTTAGTTGTGCAATTTTTTTTTAGCTCTGGTAATAATTTTTCAATAATCTCAGAACTCAAGTTTTTAGTATTTTCAGGTAATTTTTTATATCTTTTTGATGTCATTATTCTTTTACCTCAATACCCATTGATCTAGCCGACCCTGCAATAATTTTTATAGCCTCTTCAATATCGTGTGCATTTAAATCGTTCATTTTCTCTTTTGCTATACTCTCTAATTGTTTTTTTGAAATTGAAGCAACAATATTTCTTCCAGGCTCTTTTGAACCACCTTTAAGTTTAACTGCTTCTTTAATATAAAATGATGCTGGGGGTGATTTAATTTTAAAATCAAATTTTTTATCTTTATAGACTGTAATTTCAACTGGAACAGGTTTGCCTGCCATTGACTTAGTTTTGTCATTAAAGGCTTTACAAAACTCCATAATATTTACACCACGTTGTCCTAATGCAGGACCAACTGGTGGGGCTGGATTGGCTTGACCACCTTTAATTTGTAATTTTATAAATCCACTTATTTCTTTTGCCATTAACTTACCTTCTCAACCTGATTATATTCTAAATCTACTGGTGTAGGACGACCAAATATAGAAACTGACACCTTAAGTCTAGCTTTTTCTTCATCAATTTCTTCAATCATTCCTGTAAATGATGCAAACGGTCCATCTACAACCTGAACTTTTTCACCTACACTGTAATCTACGCCAGATTTTGGCTGAGCAACACCGTCTTTAATCTGACCTAAAATCTTCTCTACTTCTTTATCTGAAACTGGAACAGGAATACCTTTTGTACCCAAAAAACCACTAACTCTCTTTATATTCTTAATCATGTGATAAATATTGTTATCCATCTCACTTTTTATTAGTACATATCCAGGAAAGTATTTCTTTTTTCTTTGAACTCTTTTACCTCTCTTAACCTCAGTAACGTCATGAGTTGGTACAATAATCTCCTCAAACTTATCAGCAATTTTTGCTTTATCTGCCTCTTCTTTAATTAAAGAGGCTACTTTATTCTCAAAACTAGAATGAGACTGAACAATGTACCAATTTTTCATTAAATGCTCACTTTAAGTAATAGTTCTAAGAAAAATTTTAAAACCTGATCTAAAAGAAGAAAAAATAAAGACATAACAACTGCCATAACAAATACCATTAAAGCACCTTGTAATGTCTCTTTCCAAGTGGGCCAAGTAACTTTAAAAGCTTCTTGTTTAACTTCTTGTATAAATTTAATTGGGTTTCTCATAATTTCTAATCTCAAGTTGGCAGGAGCGGAGGGACTCGAACCCTCAGCCTCCGGTTTTGGAGACCGGCGCTCTACCAATTGAGCTACACTCCTATTTATAGAGTTACTCTATAATTTTAGTTACTACTCCTGCTCCAACAGTTCTTCCACCCTCTCTAATTGCAAAGTTTAATTTCTCTGCCATTGCGATTGGTGTAATTAGTTTAACAGTAAATTTAGCATCATCACCCGGCATAACCATTTCTGTACCAGCTGGTAATTCCACTTCACCTGTAACGTCTGTTGTTCTAAAATAAAACTGTGGTCTGTACTTAGTAAAGAATGGAGTATGTCTTCCACCTTCATCTTTTTTAAGTACATACGCTTGAGCCTCAAATTTAGTATGTGGAGTAATTGAACCAGGTTTACAAAGAACTTGACCTCTTTCGATATCAGTTCTTTCAATACCTCTCAATAAAATTCCAACGTTATCACCAGCTTCACCAGAATCTAAAAGTTTTCTAAACATTTCAACTCCTGTACAAACTGACTTTTTAGTTTCTCTTATTCCAACTATCTCAACTTCTTCACCAGTTTTAATAACACCAGACTCTACTCTACCAGTTGCAACTGTTCCTCTTCCGGAAATTGAAAATACATCCTCAACTGGCATCAAGAAAGGTTTGTCAACTTCTCTAGCTGGTTGTGGAATATGTTCATCAACAGCCTTCATTAATTCTAAAATTGAATTTTTTCCAATTTCATCATCTCTTCCTTCAACTGCTGCTAAAGCTGAACCTTTAACAATTGGGGTTTTATCACCTGGATATTTATATGAAGTTAAAAGTTCTCTAATTTCTTCTTCAACAAGTTCTATCATTTCTTTATCATCAACTTGGTCTACTTTGTTTAAGTAAACAACAATTGCAGGAATTCCAACTTGTCTTCCTAAAAGAATGTGTTCTCTTGTTTGTGGCATTGGACCATCAGCTGCATTAACAACTAAGATTGCTCCATCCATTTGTGCAGCACCAGTAATCATGTTTTTAACATAGTCCGCGTGACCAGGACAATCTACGTGAGCATAGTGTCTTTTTTCAGTTTCATACTCTACGTGTGCTGTTGAAATTGTTATACCTCTCTCTTTTTCTTCAGGTGCTTTATCAATTTGATCATAAGCAACTGCAGTTCCGCCGCCCGCTTGTGCTAATACATTTGTAATCGCTGCAGTAAGAGTTGTTTTACCATGGTCGACATGACCAATAGTCCCAATGTTACAGTGGGGTTTATTTCTTACAAATTTTTCTTTTGACATTACGTTTTTACCTCAGTTTATTTGTTTTTATTTTCAATTTTTATTTTCTTGGAGCGGGTAAAGGGAATCGAACCCTTACATCCAGCTTGGAAGGCTAGCGTTCTACCATTGAACTACACCCGCACAACCCCAAGAGTAACACTCCATGTTATCCAAAATTTTATTAAATGGTGGAGGGGGAAAGATTCGAACTTTCGAAGACCGAAGTCAACGGGTTTACAGCCCGCCCCATTTGACCGCTCTGGAACCCCTCCTATGGGGAAGTGTCCCCTTGTTCAATAAAGCTTCAAATAACAAGCGTTTTATATATTTTATTTATGCAAATGCAACACGTGATTTAATAGGAAAATATTAAAAAAACCGTATAAAACAGATACTAATTTATGAATAAATCATCATTTTTCATTGTTGGTCAACACGCAGTTATTGAGGCTCTTAGAAACCCTAAAAGAAAAGTTTTAAGAGTATTTTTAACGGAGGAGTCTAAAAAAAATATTCATAGAAAAAACCCAAATAAAAACATTTTAGAGGGAGTCAAAGTTTACTTTAAATCTAAAAAAGAATTAGACAAATATACTTCTAAAGAACAGTTAATGCATAATGGGTATGTTGCAGAGATTGAACATTTGGATCAAACAGATCTAAAACAATTTATAAAATATAAAAATAATTTATTATTTGTCTGTCTTGATGAGGTGACTGATCCAAGAAATATTGGTTCATTAATCAGAAGTGCCGCATCATTTGATATTGATGGATTGATAATAAAAGAGAGACATTTTCCTCGTGACAGTAAGTTAATGTATAAATCCGCTAGTGGATGCATGGAGCACGTAAATATATTCCAAGTATCAAATATTAATTCCACTTTAAAAAATTTAAGAGAAAAAAATTTCTGGGTTTATGGTTTTGATGCAAAAGGACAAAAAGATTTCACGGATATAAAGTGGGAAGGAAATAATATTCTTTTGTTTGGTTCAGAGGGATTTGGGATGAGGCAGCATACAGGAAAATATGCTGATTTTTTTGTTAAAATTAATATTAATAAGGATATTGAAAGTTTAAATATATCAAATAGTGCAGCAATTGTGTTTCATCATCTTAGTTATTTGAAAAAAAAGAGTTGATTATTTTATAAATAATTAATAACTATTGCGCATGCCCTTGTAGCTCAGCTGGTAGAGCAATTGATTTGTAATCAATAGGTCCGCGGTTCGAATCCGTGCGGGGGCACCATTAAAATTTCTTTTTATGAAATAAATAATCATCTCCCTCTGATAATTTTTCTAATAGTTCATAGTTATAATTTTTCAGAAATATAACTAATTTATCAATCTGATTGCATTCTATTAAGATAAATTTAAAAGAATATTTATCAAAATTTATGCCATCTAGTACATTAAATTCATCACCTTCCACATCTAAAGAAAAAAAATCAATTTCTCTTGGTGAATCAATTTCATCTAATAATTCGTTTAAGTTACTTGCATTAGCTTTTATTTTTTCCCTTAATCCATTTTCAGAATTTGATTTGGTAGTAAGACTGTCATTCTTGTCATAATATAAAGTAATAAATTTTTCTTCACTTTTGAAAGATTTCAATGCAGTATTAAAAAAAAAATTTTTTTCATTTCTATTTTTTTTTAAATCTTTGAAAATTTCACCTATTGGCTCAATTAATACTCCATGCCAATTAAGTTTTTTTTCAAAGTACCAGGTATTTGATTGATTTATTCCATCATTAGCACCACATTCTATGTAAAATCCATCCTTATAATTTATGTACTTAAGCATCCTTTTGTCCAAACCTTTGTATCCATTAAAATTTCTAAATTTTTTAATAAAAGTTTTGAATTTTACTGAAAAAAGCCCTTTGAATTTAATTATAAAATTTAACGACATGTCATTTTGATTATTATACTTGCTTTTTTAGCTTTAGCTTGTTTCTTTTCTTATCTGCTCGATTTTAATTTTTTTTTGTAAACTTCTATTTTTATCATAAAGAAGATTAAATTTAATTTTATTATTTGTTTTTACTGTAATTGATTTAGCATTTCTTACTTCTAAATTATCTGCAACAGCACTAATTGGTCTCTTAGATGGGTTTAAGTTAGTTATAACTATTTTTGATTTATCATTTACAATTTTACCCTTCCATCGTCTAGGTCTAAACGCACTTATTGGTGATATTGACAATTTTTTTGAATGAAGACTTAATATAGGTCCATGAACTGAAAGATTATATGCTGTGCTTCCTGCGGGTGTTGATACTAATACACCATCTGAAACTAATTTTTTTATTATTTGTTTTGAACCTTGTTTGATTGATAGTGAAGCCGCTTGTCTGCTTTGTCTTAATACAGAAACTTCATTAATTGCTATTGATCTCTTAGTTTGATTATTTTTATTTTTAACAATCATTTCTAAAGGAGAAATTGAAACCAAATTTGCTTTCAATAAATTTTTTATAATGTCTTTAGAGGAAAATTTATTCATAAGAAAACCATAATTTCCAGAATTAATTCC
>CACAVT010000038.1 GCA_902536005.1 uncultured Pelagibacteraceae bacterium | reverse complement strand
AGGATTATTAGCTGGAGGTTATTTTTTGGGTTTTGCTTGTATGCAAATACCGCTTGGATATTTGTTAGATAAATATGGACCAAAAAAAATTGTCTCTTCTTTTTTATTTGTCGCATTAGTTGGAACAGGATCATTTGCTTTAGCTGAAAGCTTTTCAGGATTGTTAGTTTCACGAATTCTAATTGGTGTAGGTGTAAGTGCTTGTTTGATGGCTCCGTTAACGGGTTACAGAATATGGTATGCAGAAAATCAACAACAAAGAGCAAACTCATGGATGCTAATGATTGCATCATTAGGTTTTTTGTCATCCACATTGCCTGTACAACTTTTATTACCTAGTTTTGGTTGGAGATGGATATTTGGTGGTATCGCTGTCTTAATTTTAATTAGTATTTTTTTAATGTTAGTTTTCATTCCAAAATGGAATTTATCTAAAAATAAAGTGTTAGAAGAGCCAAGTAATACTGGAACTTTATCAGAAGTTTGGAAAAATCGATTTTTTATAAGCGTAATTCCAATGGGTTTATTTAATTATGGGGGCTTAATGGCTATACAAACTTTATGGGCAGGCCCATGGATGACTAGAGTTGCTGGCTATACACCACTTCAGAGCGCTACAGGATTATTTTGGATCAATGTAACTATGTTGGTATCCTTTTTTTTGTGGGGTTATTTTTTACCAAAAATTTCAGGAATAGGGTTTAGCGCTAAAAGAATACTTAAATTAGGTTTGCCAATTAGTTTTTCTGTAATGTTAGTGATAATTTTATTAGGTCCAAAAGCTGGAGCTTTTTACATAACTTTATTTATTTTAAGTTCAATTTTTTTATCAGTTACACAGCCAGCTGTGGGCCTTTCTTTTTCAGGTTATTCTGCTGGTAAAGCACTAACTTCATTCAATTTATTAATATTTGCAGGAACATTCATAATGCAATGGCTAATGGGCTTAGTGATAGATATTGTTAAAGGGATGGGTCATACAGAAATATTTGCTTTTAAATTAGCTTTTTCAGTTTTCTTAATCTTAAGTATTATTTCTTATATATTTTTTTTAATATTAAATAGAAAAAAATATGAAAATAAAACGTAGGAATTTTTTTTTGGAATTATTTATTGGTATTGTTGCTATTTACTCAATCGTTTTAATTTTCTTATTCTTTTTTCAAAGAAATTTAATGTATCATCCTGATGAGAATAATTATTCTGGAGATAATTTAGAAGTTAACATTGAAAAAGTTACTATCAAAACAACAGATAATATTAATCTTTTAGGCTGGTTTCATAATAAAAATTTAAATAGTTATAAAACAATAGTTTATTTTCACGGAAATGCAGGGACACTTGAAAACAGAATCCATAAGTTAAATCATTTTAAAGACATGGATATTAATTTTTTAATTATTGCATGGAGAGGGTTTAGCGGCAATAAAGGAAAACCAAGTGAAGAGGGTCTTTATACAGATGGTGCTAGTGCAATAAACTGGCTTAAAGAAAAAGGTCTAAAAGAAGAAGATATAATTATTTATGGAGAGTCATTAGGAACTGGCATTGCGACCGAAATTACTCAGAATAAAAATTTTGCAGGATTAATCTTAGAAACGCCCTTCACATCAATGATAGAGGCTGCGAAAAATTTTTATCCATATATTCCAGTTGGTTTAATTTTAAAAGATAAGTATGAAAATAATGAAAAAATTAAAAATATTAATATTCCAGTATTAGTAATGCATGGTGAGGCTGACCAAATAGTTCCATTTTGGATGGGTAAAAAAATTTTTAATTTAGCAAGTGAACCTAAATATTCATATTTTACAAAATATGACGATCATATGATGGAATATGATGATAAACTTGTATTAGCCCTAAAATCGTTTGTTTATAGTTTAAATTAAGCCATAATCTAAACAAAGATAATTCAAATTTTTTTTTTAAGTTAATCTATGAAAAATTTTTTCTTATTTTTTATTGTTCTTTTTTCTTTAAATAATTTATCAAATGCCAAAGAAAATTTAGCATCTGTAGCCAGCCTTTTTCATATTGATCAAATGAATTCGCACGATGAAAATTTTGCATTATATTTTAAAACCCGTGAAAAAGCTGTCTTGGCTCGAGGAGAAAATTCAAATTATATTAATGATTTTCCAAAAGATCTTTATATTTATAACTACAAAACGAAAGAGTCTTTGCCATTAATTTCTTATGAATGGTTTCCCAAAACAGCAAAATATTTTTTGCAAGATTACGATTTCCCTGTTTTTCCAGATGATTTTGCATATTATCTTTTAAAAGATAACAAAACTCTGGTGATGATTAGTGCTGTAAAAAGTCTAAAAGCTAATTTTAAATTTGATATTGTTGAAAAAAAGTTAGAGCTCTATCCTGTAAATGGAAAATTTGATTTTATTATTTCTTCGATAGCTAAAAATTGTGGACACTATGAATTTAAAGAACATTATAAATGTAGTTTTTATAAACCTCTAATTTCCAGTACCTTAATTAATTAATTTGAGTAAATGCTTCTGCAAATTTTTCAGCTTCAAAAATTTGTAAATCATCTTCTTTTTCACCTAATCCAAGTGCAATAATTGGTAGTTTATATTTCTTAGCAACAGCTAGAAGAATACCTCCTTTTGCTGTGCCATCTAATTTTGTCATAATAAGACCAGTTATTGGAATAATTTTATTAAATTCTTCAACTTGATTAATAACATTTTGCCCCGAAGTTGCGTCCAAAACTAAAATAACATCATGTGGAGCATCAGGATCAATTTTTTTAGTAACGTTTGCAATTTTTTTATATTCCTCCATCAAATTTTTTTTATTTTGTAATCTTCCAGCTGTATCAATTAAAACTTGGTCAAAATTATTTTTTAATGCTTCATCAATAGCTTTGTAAGCAACTGATGCAGGATCTGAACCTTGAGATGATTTTGTAATTTGAACATCAACTTTGTTTGCCCAATTTTCTAGTTGTTCTATAGCTGCCGCTCTAAAAGTATCTGATGCAGCCAACATTACTTTATTTCCATTACCCTTTAATATTTTGCTTATTTTTCCAATAGTAGTTGTTTTTCCAACACCATTAACACCTGAAATTAATGTTGCATTTAATTTTTCTCTTTTTTTGAAGAATTCAATATTTTCTAAAGGTTTCATAATTGAAATAATATAATTTTTTAAAAGATTATTTATTTCGTCAGTTAAATCTTTATTGGGATCAATTTTTGTTTGAGAAATTATTTCTCTTATTTCTGAAGCCGAAACAATACCAACATCGGATTGAATTAAGTAATCTTCAATTTTGTCTAATGTTTTGTCATCAATCTCTTTTTTTACAACTATATCTCTTAAACCCGTTGTAAAAGCTGAGGCACTTTTTTTAAAACCTGATTTAAATTTTTCAAAAATTCCCATTAAATTTTAAAATTTATCTCCTCGATATCTGAAACTGGTCCTTTCATATGAATACTATTGTTTTCATCAACTGAAATTGTCAATCTACCTGTAGAAAATTCAATATCCACTTTATCATTTACCAGTCCGTTTTGTTTTGCAGCAAAAGCTGTTGCACAAGCTGCTGTACCACATGCTTTGGTAAGTCCAGCTCCTCTTTCCCACACTCTAACTTTAATCAATTCTTTGTTAACAACAGTTGCTAAAGTAACATTACATTTTTCTGGGAATAAAGAATGGTTTTCAATTTCTGGTCCAATTTTTTTAATTTCAAAATTTTCGTTATTATCAACAAAAAAAACTACATGTGGGTTTCCAACATTTACAGCAGTTCCACCAGAAAATTCGTTATTATTTTTGTCAATAATTTTAATTCCTAAATTATTTGTATTTAATTCTTTAGACAACGGAATCTCATCCCATTTTGTTTTTGCAACACCTATTTCTGTAGAAACAATTTTTTCTCCAACAATATTAGATTTTAATTTGCCAGATAAAGTTGTTAGGACAATTTCTTTTTTGTTATTTTCCTTGCCTAATAAATCAGCAATACATCGTGTACCATTTCCACACGCACCAGACATTCCTCCGTCTGAATTATAAAATTCTAGCGAAGCATCTGAAATATCATTTTTTTTAATCAATATTAGTTGGTCACAACCAATAAATTTTCTGTCACAAATCTTTATTATTTGCTCTTTCGTCAAATTTGTAGTTTTTTGTCTATTATCTATGATGACAAAATCATTACCTAAACCGTCCATTTTAAATGCTTTAATATCCATATATAGATATTTAACTTATTTATTGACTTTTTGAACCTCTATTATAGGTTGTTGCCGTTTCCGCAAAAACATTAACTTTGCGGTGTCTTTGGAAACAAAGAGATCGACACTAGTCAGCGAGGGTTCGCCCACTAGTGGGTTACTGCTATGCGTAATAAATATGTTTGAAAATTTAACAAATAAATTTGAAGAAATTTTTTCTTCTCTGAAAAAGGCACCTTCGCTTGATGAAGCTCAAGTAGACGAAGGTTTAAGAGGCATTAGGCAAGCCTTACTTGAAGCAGATGTCTCTTTGGATGTTGCAAAAGATTTTATTGAAAAAGTTAAGCCAAAAGCATTAGGCCAAGAGATAATAAGGTCTACCTCTCCTGGGGATATGGTTGTTAAAATTGTTTATGATGAGCTTGTAGACTTATTAGGTGCAACAAATAATGAGATAAACTTAAACGCAGTACCGCCTGTGCCAATGATGTTAGTTGGGTTACAAGGTTCTGGAAAAACAACAACAACAGCAAAATTAGCAAAATTTTTAGAAAACAACAAAAAGAAAAAAGTAATGATGGTCAGTCTAGATATTTACAGACCAGCTGCACAAGAACAACTTAGATCTTTAGGAGAACAAAATAATATTTTAACTTTACCTATTATAGAAGGTCAGCAACCTGCTGATATTTGTAGAAGAGCAATAAGTGCTGCTAATTTAAATGGAGCTGAAATAATTTTATTTGATACTGCTGGTAGAACTCAAATCGATTTACAAATGATGAGTGAGATTAAGCAAATTGAAGCTGTCATTAATCCAACAGAAACTTTCTTAGTTGCAGACTCTTTAACAGGTCAAGTTGCAGCCTCAGTGGCAAAAGAATTTAAAAATACAGTTAATTTATCTGGAATTATTTTAACTAGGGCTGATGGTGATGCAAGAGGTGGAGCCGCAGTGAGCATGAAATATGTTTCAAACGTTCCAATTAAATTTTTAGGTATAGGAGAAAAAATAGATAATCTTGAAGTATTTCATCCTGATAGAATTGCAAACAGAATACTTGGAATGGGAGATATCGTATCTCTTGTAGAAAAAGCTGCACAAGATTTAGGTGAAGAGAATATTAAAAAAGCAGAGGAAAATTTAAAAAAGGGTCAATTTTCAATGGAAGATTATTTATCTCAATTAAGACAAATGAAAAAAATGGGTGGTATTGAAGGAATTATGTCTTTTATGCCAGGAGTATCTAAAATTAAATCTCAAATGGACTCTGCAGGTATTGATGAAAGTATAATATCAAAAAATGAAGCTATTATTCTATCAATGACAAAAAAAGAAAGAGAGAATCCAAAAATAATAGATGGTTCTAGAAAAAAAAGAATTGCTAATGGCTCTGGCACAGATCCAGCCACTATCAATAAATTGCTTAAGCAGTTTAAAATGATGTCTGAAATGATGAAAAAGATGTCAAAAGGAAATCTGAAAGGTATGTCAGATAAAGGTATACCGCCAGAGCTATTTAACCAATTAAAGTAAAAAAAGGAGAACAAATGTTAAAATTAAGATTATCAAGAGGTGGAACAAAAAAACGTCCTGTTTATAAGGTTGTTGTTGCCGACAGTCGTTTTGCAAGAGATGGAAGATTTATAGAGAAGGTTGGTTTCTTTAACCCTTTATTACCAAAAGAGAAAAAAGAAAGAGTGGGCCTAGAAGCTGAGAGAATAAAATATTGGCTTAGTCAAGGCGCTAAACCAACAACTAGAGTAGCAAGAATTTTAGGTGAGAACG
>CACAVT010000037.1 GCA_902536005.1 uncultured Pelagibacteraceae bacterium | reverse complement strand
AATTATGGCCAAAATATATCCCTCAGCACCTAATCCAAAAATTCCTCCAGTTACGACACCACTTATAAGTGATTTATGTCTAAATTCTTCTCTTTTATAAATGTTAGATAAATGAAGCTCAATTATTGGTTTTTTGAATAAATCTAGAGCGTCTCTTATGGCCACAGAGGTATGAGTAAATGCAGCAGCATTTATAATCATACCATCAAATTTTTTTCTCGCATCTTGAATTATATTAACAAGCTCTCCTTCAATATTAGATTGAGCAAATTCAATATCAAGACCAATTTCTTGTCCTTTTTTAGAGCAATTTTCTTTAAGTTGTTCAAACGTTGTTGATCCATATTGTGATTGTTCTCTTTCTCCTAATAGATTAAGATTTGGACCATTAATAATAATTATTTTATTATTCATTCAGCACTTATATACGATGAAAAAAATAAAAAAAATAAAAATTAAATTAAATGGCAAAATCAAATCTATAAATCAAGATTCTAACCTATCTTTAATGTTAAAAAATTTAAAAATTCCGTTAAATAAAGTAGCTATTGAGCTTAATGAAGAGATAATAGATAAAAAAAAAATTAATAAAATAAAATTAAATAAAAATGATAAAATTGAAATAGTTCATTTTATTGGAGGTGGTTAATTTGAAAAAAGACAATCTGATTATTGCGAATAAAAAATTTAATTCCAGACTAATTGTTGGAACAGGAAAATATAAAAGTATGCCTGAGTGCGCAAAAGCTATTAAACTTTCTGGAGCAGAAATTGTAACAGTTGCTGTAAGAAGAGTTAATATCTCAGATAAAAATAAACCTTTGCTTATGGATTATGTTGATCCAAAAAAAATTACATATTTACCCAATACTGCTGGATGTTTTAATTCAAAAGAAGCTTTAAGAACTTTGAGATTAGCAAGAGAAATAGGTGGTTGGAAGTTAGTTAAATTAGAAGTTTTAGGAGATAAAAAAAATTTATTTCCCGACATGATTGAAACTTTAAAATCTACAGAAGTTCTCGCTAAAGAAGGTTTTAAGGTTATGGTTTATTGTAATGATGATCCTTTAATGGCTAAGCGTTTAGAGAATTCAGGTGCTGACGCTATTATGCCTCTAGCTGCACCAATTGGATCGGGACTAGGTATACAAAACAAAATCAATATTCAAATAATTAGAAAACAAACCAAACTTCCATTAATTATTGATGCTGGTTTGGGTCAGGCTTCAGACGCTACAATTGCAATGGAATTAGGCTGTGATGGAGTACTAGTTAACACTGCAATAGCAAAAGCAAAAAAACCTTTCGAAATGGCGCTTGCATTTAAAAATGCAGTTATTGCTGGAAGACAATCTTTTCAATCTGGAAGAATAGATAAAATTTTAATGGGCAATCCATCATCTCCATCAAAAGGAATCATTTAGTTTTTTTAAAATATCTTTTTTTCTTATAAGTTTTTTTATTAATTTTTTTGCTTACTTTATTTGCTGATAGTATACTTTCTTTATTTTGTATATCCAAATTTTTTAGTTTTTCATAATACTCTATTAACTCAATTGTTTTTTTTGATTTATTTTTAATATCTATAATGTACTCAGGTATAATTAAAGAATTGTCACTAATAATATCTATAGTCATTTTATTTTTTTTCTCAAAATAAGTTAAATCATTTACAAAGTTTTCTTTAAGAAAATCTGAAATTTTTTTGCATACTTTTAATTCAACAAATTTAGCTTTGCTAATAATAGCTTTTAATTCAACAATTTTTAAAAGTTTTTGAGCGAAAGACTCATCTGTCAACGTAACTTTCCATTTTATTGCACTTTCTCTTAGTCTTTGTCTAGACATTTCCAAAAGACCAAAGTTACTTATTCTACCAATTTGAATTCTCGCTCTATCTGTTCTACATTTTTCTTTAAGTTTTCTCTCTACTAATCTTCTATTTCCATAACTAAGCATATCTATAAAATCAATAATTATTAGACCAGATAAATCTCTTATTTTTATTTGTCTGGCTATTTCCTCAGCTGCCTCGATATTTGTATCTAAAGCAGTGCTTTCAACATTTTTTCCCTTTATTGAACTTCCAGAATTTATATCAATAGACACCAAAGCTTCTGTTGGATTAATTACTAAGTATCCACCTGATTTAAGTTTAATTTCAGAATCAAAAATTTGATTTAATTTTTGTTCGATATTTTCTTCTATAAACAGAGGAGTTTTACCTCTATATTTTTTAACTTTTTTTACACTAGATGGCATCATAGTTTTCATAAATAATTGTGCTTTTTTGTAACCCTCGTTTCCTTCCACAATTATGTTTTGGGTGTTATCATCAAACATGTCTCTTAAAGTTCTTTTTATAATTTCACTTTCCTGATGTATTAGAGAGGGAGCTATAGAGTTTATTGCATTTTCTTTTATTTGACCCCAAGTATTAATCAAAGTAATTAAATCGTTATTAATTTCATTTTTTGTTTTATTACTTCCAGCTGTTCTAACAATCAAACCCATCTCTCTAGGTATTTCAATTTCATTCAAAATAGTTCTTATTTTTTTTCTATCAGCAGGATTAAATATTTTTCTTGATATACCTCCTCCTTTAGGAGTGTTAGGCATTAATACTATGTATTTACCTGCAATAGAAATAAATGTACTTAATGCAGCACCTTTTTGACCTCTTTCATCTTTTAAAACTTGTACAAGAATTACCTGGTTGGGTTTAATTACTTCCTGAATCTTATACCTTTTAAATTTAAACCTATACTCTTTTTTTCTTTCTTTTCCATCACCTAAATTTTCTTTTTCAGTAATATTTTCTTTATTATTTAAATCTTCCTCTGTTTGTTCTTCTGATATTTTTTCTATAGGATCATCAATTTCTAATTTGCCTTCAGCAATATTTTCCTCTTCTTTAGCTTCAACTTCTCTTGAAAGTTCTTCTCTAGCTTTTTCCTCTTCCTCCTTTATTTTATCTAAATCTGCTTTTGGTATTTGGTAATAATCTGACTGAATATCGTTAAAGGATAAGAACCCATGTCTTTCTCTTCCAAAATCAACAAAGGCTGCTTGTAACGATGGTTCAATTCTACTTACTTTTCCTAAATAGATATTATTTTTAATTAAGTTATTTTTTAAACCTTCGTACTCGTAATCTTCAATATTTTCGCCTGATTTAAGAACAACTCTAGTTTCGTTAGGATGCGAAGCATCGATATATAAATTTTTTTCCATAATTTTGTTGATGTTAATTTCATTAGTAATTTAATTTCTAAAATTTTGTTTAATTTTCTTGCCATATCTTTAACAAATTCCAAGATATAATGAAATTAAAATGAATAAATTTTTTAGAAATATCTTTATTTTGATTACGTCTTTTATTCTTTTATCAGCAATTTTGATAATAAGCATCTTATGGACTTATTCTAATGATTTACCAGATTATAAATTTCTTAAAAATTACAAACCTCCGGTTTCCAGTAAAGTTTACTCTGGTAATGGTGACTTGGTAGCAGATTTTTCAAAGGAAAAAAGAGTATTTGTTCCATTTAATTCAATCCCAAAAAATGTAATTAACGCATTTTTATCTGCTGAAGATAAAAATTTTTTTAAACATCCAGGTGTTGATGCTAAAGGCGTTATTAGAGCTGTAATAAACAATATTTCAAATATTTTATCATCTAAAAGATTGGAAGGAGCATCTACAATCACCCAACAAGTAGCAAAAAACTTTTTACTAACAAATGAAGTAAGTTTAAATAGGAAAATTAAGGAAGCAATTTTAGCTTTTAGAATAGAGAGAGCTTTATCTAAAGAAAGAATTCTAGAACTTTATCTAAACCAAATTTATCTTGGAAGTGGAGCATATGGAGTTGCCGCTGCAAGCTTAGAATATTTTGATAAATCTATTAAAGATTTAAATTACTCAGAAGCCGCTTTATTAGCAGCTTTGCCAAAAGCACCTAGCAAATATAACCCTTATAGAGATCCAGATTTAGCAAAATTTAGAAGAAATTTAGTTTTAAAAAATTTGTTAGATAATAATTATTTAACTTCAGAATGGTATGAAAAACTTACAAAAGAGGAAATAATTTTAAAAAAAAATAAAAAAATTTATTTAGAAGATGCTCAATATTTTATTGAGGATGTGAGAAAGGGTGTAATTGAAACTTTGAGCTATGATAAAGTTTACAAACAAGGTTTTAATATCAATACCCCAATAGATTTAAATTTACAAACAATTGCAACAAAATCACTTAGAGATGGATTAATAGCATATGATAAAAGAAAGGGGTGGAGAGGACCACTTACTAATAAGATTTATAATTCAGAATGGAATAAAGATTTAGAAAAGTATAAATTAGAAAATTCAATTAATTGGAAATTAGCAATAGTCAAAAAGATAAATAAATTTTCTGCAGAAATAGAAACAGAAGATAATATCGAAGGTGTTATTGAATATCAGAGTATTTCTTGGACAAAAAGAGAATTTAATAAATTATTAAAACCTGGTGATATTATTTATGTTAAAAATCTTAAAGAAAATATTTTTAATTTAAAACAATTACCAAAGGTAAATGGTGGAATTGTCGTGATGGATCCATTTACTGGGAGAGTTTTAGCACTAAGTGGTGGTTTTAGTTTTAAGCAAAGTGAATTTAACAGAGCCACCCAAGCTAAAAGACAGCCTGGATCAGCTTTTAAACCATTTGTTTATGCATTAGCCTTAGAAAACAATTTTACACCAGTATCATTAGTTCTAGACGCACCATTGGTTTTAGACCAAGGAGACGATTTAAAAATGTGGAAACCAGAAAATTATGGAAAAAAATTTTATGGGCCTTCGACTTTAAGGGTTGGTTTGGAGAAATCGAGAAATTTAATGACAGTAAGAATAGCTCAAAATCTTGGTGTAGAGAAAATAGTTGATTTTTCAAAAGCATTAAAAATTTACGATAATCCAGAAGAACTTTTATCTATATCTTTGGGATCTACTGAGACAACTCTATTAAAACTTACATCTGCTTATTCAGTTTTTGTTAATGGAGGAAAACTTGTTGAACCAATAATGATAGACAGAATCCAAGACAGTGAGGGAAGCACTATTTTTAATAATGATAAAAGAAAATGTATTAATTGTGATCAAATTTCTTATTTAACTAACGATTATCCAGAGATTAAAAATAATTATATGCAAATTTTTTCTCCAGAAACAGCTTATCAAATAACATCAATTTTAGAAGGAGTTGTTCAAAGAGGTACAGCTAAAAAACTAAAAGACTTAAATTTAAATATTGCAGGTAAAACTGGAACAACAAATAAAAATACAGATACTTGGTTTATAGGTTTTACCTCAAATCTACTAGTTGGTGTTTATGTTGGTTCGGATAACCCAACTCCATTAGGAAAATATGAAACTGGATCTAAAACGGCTTTACCAATATTCAAAAGTTTTATAAGTGATTCTATTAACAAAAATGATGCAAGACCATTTAAGGCTGCTAAAGGTACAGTGATGATGGTTGTTGATCCTTTAACAGGTCAAAAAGCAAAATTTAACTCAAAGAATACTATTATTGAGGTTTTTAAAAAAGAAAACGTGGTTGATGGAAAAGTACTTTATACAAATTCAGATAGATTAGACTCAAATAATATATTAAAGTTTTACTAATGGATAATAATTATCAAAATTTAAAAGAAGAGATTAAAAAGATAAATCAAAAAATACAGGAGTATCTTTGAAAAAAACAATATCTATTCAAAGCTACAATTTTTAAACTCACAAATGCTGAGTGCCGATTTTTGGCAAGATAAAAATAATTCTCAAAGAGTAATTAAAGAAAAGAAATTTTATGAAGATTTAACTAATTCTTTAAATGATAATGTTGAAAAACTTCAAGATTTAGATGATTTGAATCAACTGGCGTTAGAAGAAGAGAATTTACAAGTTCAAAATGAAGTTTTGCAAAATATAAAAGATTTAAGAAGTGAAGTTAAAAAAAATGAAATTAAATGTTTTTTATCTAATGAAGCAGACCCTTTAAATTGTTATATAGAAATACATGCTGGTGCTGGAGGCACAGAAAGTCAAGATTGGGCTGATATGTTAAGAAGAATGTATTTAAAATGGTCTGATAAAAAAAATTTTAAATCAAGTTTGATTAGTGAACATAGAGGTGATGAGGCTGGAATAAAGTCTGCAACAATTAAAATAGATGGTGACTATGTTTTTGGATGGTTAAAAAAAGAGTCGGGAATACATAGATTAGT
>CACAVT010000036.1:0-2500 GCA_902536005.1 uncultured Pelagibacteraceae bacterium | reverse complement strand
GTCCCGCTTTACTCAAGAATTTTGTTAAACATTACTCATACGGGACTATCACCCTCTATGGTTAGCATTTCCAAACTATTCAAATTTTTTTAACAAAACTACTGGCCTAATCCGCGTTCGCTCGCCACTACTAACGGAATCTCAATTGATTTCTTTTCCTCTGGTTACTTAGATGTTTCAGTTCTCCAGGTTGTCTCTTTAAACCTATGTATTCAGTTTAAAGTACCACATAAAGTGGTGGGTTTCCCCATTCGGAAATTTTCGGATCAAAACTTACATACAGCTCCCCGAAACTTATCGCAGTATATCACGTCCTTCATCGGCTTTCAGTGCCAAGGCATCCACTACACGCCCTTAAACGCTTGATTTATGCACAGAAAAAAATTCTGTGTTGAATCAAATTTTTATTTTGAACATTAGCTAATAACATTACTAATGTTCGGATATAGATATTGATATTAATTATTAATTCTTTACGATTTTTTATAACTAAGTATTTGGTGGAGGATAGCGGGATCGAACCGCTGACCTCCTGAATGCAAATCAGGCGCTCTCCCAGCTGAGCTAATCCCCCATGATCTTAAATTGGTGGGCCGAGAAAGACTCGAACTTTCGACCCCACCCTTATCAAGGGTGTGCTCTAACCAACTGAGCTACCGGCCCCCATGCAAGAGAAACACTAATTCAAGAAGAGAAATGAGGACGGTCAACATTATCCTGTATATTATTTAGAACGAAATTTTACTTTCATTCATCCTTAGAAAGGAGGTAATCCAGCCGCAGGTTCCCCTACGGCTACCTTGTTACGACTTCACCCCAGTCGCTGACTATACCGTGGTCAAGGGTTTAAAACCTTGCCTTAAGGTAGAACCAACTCCCATGGTGTGACGGGCGGTGTGTACAAGACCCGGGAACGCATTCACCGTGGCACGCTGATCCACGATTACTAGTAATTCCAGCTTCATGCACTCGAGTTGCAGAGTGCAATCCGAACTGAGGTATCTTTTAAGGATTTGCTAAACTTCGCAGTCTTGCTTCCTGTTGTAGATACCATTGTAGCACGTGTGTAGCCCAACACGTAAGGGCCATGAGGACTTGACGTCATCCCCACCTTCCTCCAGCTTATCACTGGCAGTTCTTTCAGAGTGCCCAACTAAATGATGGCAACTAAAAGTGAGGGTTGCGCTCGTTGCGGGACTTAACCCAACATCTCACGACACGAGCTGACGACAGCCATGCAGCACCTGTGTTTCGTCCGGCCGAACCGAAAACTTTAATCTCTTAAAGTCGCGACGAACATGTCAAGTGTTGGTAAGGTTCTGCGCGTATCTTCGAATTAAACCACATGCTCCACTACTTGTGCGGGTCCCCGTCAATTCATTTGAGTTTTAACCTTGCGGTCGTACTCCCCAGGCGGTGTGTTTATCGCTTTCGCTGCGACACTGAAAATAAATTTCCAACGTCTAACACACATCGTTTACGGCATGGACTACGAGGGTATCTAATCCTCTTCGCTACCCATGCTTTCGTTCCTCAGTGTCAGTAATGATCCAGAAAGCTGCCTTCGCAATTGGTATTCTTTCTAATATCTACGAATTTCACCTCTACACTAGAAATTCTGCTTTCCTCTATCATACTCTAGCTGAAAAGTTTTAATGGCAGTTCCAGAGTTAAGCTCTGGGATTTCACCACTAACTTTTTCAACCACCTACGAACTCTTTAAGCCCAGTAATTCCGAACTACGCTAGGTCCCTTCGTATTACCGCGGCTGCTGGCACGAAGTTAGCCGGACCTTCTTATTCGGGTACAGTCATTTTCTTCCCCGACGAAAGAGCTTTACAACCCAAAGGCCTTCTTCACTCACGCGGCATCGCTGCATCAGAGTTTCCTCCATTGTGCAAGATTCCCCACTGCTGCCTCCCGTAGGAGTTTGGGCCGTGTCTCAGTCCCAATGTGGCTGATCATCCTCTCAAATCAGCTATTGATCACAGTCTTGGTAGGCCATTACCCCACCAACAAACTAATCAAGTGCAGGCTCATCCAATGGTGCATAAAGCTTTCTCCGTAAAGACTTATCCAGTATTAGCACAAGTTTCCTCGTGTTATTCCAGGCCAAAGGGCAGATACCTACATGTTACTCACCCGTCTGCCACTAAGTATTGCTACTTCGTTCGACTTGCATGTGTTAGGCGTGCCGCCAGCGTACGTTCTGAGCCATGATCAAACTCTCAAGTTTAAAAACGGCGCACACTAGCTTCCATATAAATTCTAAGAATAAAATTTATATGATGTTGAAGTGTGTACGACAAATTTTGGTAACCTTAACCGTCCACACTTCTCTTCTTAAATTTTTAACTTTTTAAATATCTAATTGAGCAAAAAAGGCTCAATAATCCTCACTTATTTATTGTTTAAACAATAATTTTACTGAGAAAGTTCAGTGCTTATAGGCTAAAAATAAGGGAAATCAAGCATTTATGATAAGAAAAAAATAACAAAA
>CACAVT010000035.1 GCA_902536005.1 uncultured Pelagibacteraceae bacterium | reverse complement strand
CCAAATTCTGGAGTTTTCATTAAATGAACAGTTATTAAGAAAAAATAATGCAATGAAAGTAAAAATTAATTTATTCACTCAAGTCTCTGTTCAATCTTTTCTCTGCTTGAAGTCTTATGTCTGGATTTGAATTTTCTAAAGCTATTATTTGATTGAAAAATTCTTTAGCTTTTTGTTTTTGATTATTTACATAAAAATATTCTGCCATTAAATATAAAGAATGTGATTTCCAGACACTTTTTGAATTAATCAGTGGATTTAGCATATTTAGAAGATCACTCTCCTGAGCATTATCTGCATTGTAGAGTGCCTTCTTGTATATAATCAAATTATTAATCTCACTGTCTAACGAAGTATCGTTTATCAATATATCAAATAATGAATTAATTCTGGACTGATCACTTACAAGATTATTATCAATGATGAAATAAAGGGATAAAGGTGAATAAGTTGGATCTTTCTTGTTTACAATTTCAATCAGGCTGCTAGCTGTTTTTTCTTTTGTTTTTTCTGAATAATCAATGATTATTGAATTGTAACTATCTGAGATATCTTTTTTTTTATTAATTAAATATTTATCGTAACTAAAAACACCGACTATAATAATTATTAAGATAATTATACCTGAAATAATTTTATTTTTATTGTTTACAAAAAAATTCTTAATTTTTTCATTTCTAGTATTGGTATTTATAATTGATAAATCTTCATCCATAACTAAATCATATTCCTTAAAACGTACTGCAGAATACCTCCATTTTTATAATACTCTAATTCATTTTTTGTATCAATTCTGCATAAAGTTTTAATTTTCTTTATTTCGCCTGAAGCATATTTAATTTCAACTGTCACTTCATCTGAGGGATTAACGCCCTTTTCTATATTTAGAATACTAATTAATTCAGAACCAATTAATTTTAGATTTTTTCTATTTACATCTTCGATAAATTGTAACGGTAATATTCCCATTCCAATCAAATTAGATCGGTGAATTCTTTCAAAACTCTCTGCGATTACTGATTTAATCCCAAGTAATTTTGTTCCTTTAGCTGCCCAATCTCTAGATGATCCGGTTCCATACTCTTTTCCACCAATTACAACTAAATCTGTTCCTCTTTTTTTATATTCAACAACTGCATCATAGACAGGAAGAACTTTTTCTTCTGGATATAACTTTGTAAAACCACCCTCTGTACCAGGAGCCATTTCATTTCTAATTCTTATATTTGCAAAAGTTCCTCGCATCATAACTTCATGGTTACCTCTTCTTGAACCATATGAGTTATAATCTTTAGGTAAAATTTGGTGTTGCATAAAATATTCACCAGTTGGACTATCTTTTTGAATACTGCCAGCTGGCGATATATGGTCAGTGGTAACCATATCACCTAAAATTAATAATGGTCTTGCATCCTTAATTTCTTTAAATCCTTCTGGTTTATCTGGCAACGAGTCAAAAAACGGAGGTTTTTTTACATATGTTGATCCCTCATCCCAATTATAGATACTACTTTTATCAGTTTTAATTTTTTGCCATTGAGTTGGGCCCTCAGAAACATTTGAGTATCTTTGTATAAACATCTCAGCATTAAGTGAGTCTTTTAAAGTTTCTTCTATTTCTTTATTTGAAGGCCAAATATCTTTCAAAAATACATCTTTTCCTTCTTTATCTTTTCCTAATGAATCTTTGTACAAATCAACTTCCATATGTCCAGCTATTGCATATGCAACAACAAGTGGAGGTGAAGCCAAATAGTTAGCTTTTATATGTGGAGAAATTCTTCCCTCAAAATTTCTATTTCCTGATAAAACTGAAACTGCATAAATATTTTCTTTTTGGATCGCTTCTACAATGTTTTCTGGAAGTGGTCCTGAATTCCCAATGCAAGTAGTACAGCCATACCCAACTAAATTAAAGCCAAGCTGATCTAAATAAGTGTTTAATCCAGCTTTTGCCAAATAGTCTGTAACTACTTGAGATCCAGGTGCTAAAGAAGTTTTTACCCAGGGTTTAACCTGTAAACCTTTTTCAATAGCTTTTTTTGCTAATAGTCCAGCCCCAATAAGAACATTTGGATTAGAAGTGTTCGTACATGATGTTATTGCTGCAATTAATATTGAACCATCTTTAATTTCATAATCTGTATTTGTTACTTTTGAAATTGATTTTTCATTTTTTTTTGTAGCTTCCTGCAATACTCTTTGAAACGAACTAGGTGCATCTGTTAAAAGAACTTTGTCTTGAGGTCTTTTTGGTCCTGAAATAGTTGGTACAACTGTAGACATATCTAAAGATATAATGTCAGTAAATTCTATCTCGTTACTCGCCCACAAACCTTGTTCCTTGGCATAATTTTCTACGATATCCACAGTTTGTTGATCTCTTCCAGAAAATTTTAAATACTTTAATGTTTCTTCATCAATAGGAAAAAAGCCACAAGTAGCACCATATTCTGGTGCCATATTTGCAATTGTAGCTCTATCTGCAAGAGTTAAATTTTTTAAACCCTCTCCATAAAACTCAACAAACTTACCAACCACACCTTTATCTCTTAACATTTTAACAACAGTTAAAACTAAATCTGTTGCAGTGGTTCCTTCTGGCAATTTGTTTTTCATTTCAAAACCAATTACTTCTGGTATTAACATAGAGATTGGTTGACCTAACATTCCTGCTTCAGCTTCAATTCCTCCAACACCCCATCCTAAAACAGATAAGCCATTAACCATTGTTGTATGACTGTCTGTTCCAACTAAAGTATCTGGAAAAAGATATTTTTTCCCTTTAAATTCTTCTGACCAAACAACTTTTGATAAATATTCTAGATTTACTTGGTGACAAATTCCTGTTCCTGGTGGAACTATTCTAAAATTATTAAATGCCTGCTGTCCCCATTTTAAAAAAGAATATCTCTCACCATTTCTTTCAAATTCTATATCGACATTTTTTTCAAAAGAATCTGCTTTTGCAGATTGGTCGACTTGCACAGAGTGATCAATTACAAGATCAACTGCAGATAATGGATTGATTGCATTTGGATCTTTATTTTTTTCTTTAACTGCTTCTCTCATTGCAGCTAAATCTGCAACCGCAGGTATTCCTGTATAATCTTGAAGCAAAACTCTTGCTGGTCTATATGCAATTTCAGTTTTAGATTTTTTTGTCTTTAGCCAGTTTTTAATCGCTTCTATTTGAGATTTCGTTACACTTAAGTCGTCTTCGTATCTTAATAAATTTTCTAATAAAACTTTTAGTGATTTTGGAAGTTTATTTATTCCTTCAAGTCCATTTTTTTCTGCTTCATTTAATGAGTAATAATTATACTCATTGTCATTAACTGTGATTTTTTTTAGTGATTTATAAGAATTTTTGTTTCCTGGAGTCATATTATAAATAAAAAGTTATTATGCTTGTTAAAAGAAGCAGTGACATAGCATAATTAAAGTAATTAATAAATTTCTGATTTGTCGCAAATTTCCTGAAAAATTTACCTAAAAAAGTCCACAGAGTTATACTGGCCACTGAAACAATTAAAGCCATAATGATAATTTGAGTCGTATAACTTACAAAGGTTTCTCCTGGATTAATATAAGTTGAAACAAGAATAATTGATGCAATAACGCCTTTAGGATTTAAAAATTGAAAAATAAAAGTTTCATGGAACTTAATTGGATTTTTGTTTTTATTTTCCTGATCAGAAGGTCCTGAAAAAGAAATTTTGTATGCTAAATAAATTAAAAATAGAGTTCCTAAGTATTTCAATACCTCTTGAATTAAAGGATAAAGCTTAAAAATATTTATCAGACCTAGAGCTAAACATAATAACAAAAAAGGAAATCCTAAAGTTACACCAATTATATGAGGTATTGTTCTTAGAATACCAAAATTGAAACCAGAATAGAAAGCAACGAAATTATTTGGTCCAGGAGTAAATGCTGCAACAATTCCAAATAAAGTTATAGAAATAATTTCAGGATGCATTACTAAGCAATCGGTAATCCATTTTCTGCTTTTTGAGAAGGATGAACAAGTGTAACTTTGCCATCAGCATCAATAGCTCCTAAAACCAATACTTGAGAAACTATTCCTGCAATATTTTTTTCAGGAAAATTACAAACAGCAATAACTTGTTTTCCTTTTAAATTCTCCTCATTATAATAATGAGTAATTTGAGCTGACGATTGTTTAATGCCAATTTCGCTTCCAAAATCAACTTCAACCACTAATGATGGCTTTCTTGCCTTTTCATTTTTTTTTACAGAAATTACAGTACCAATTCTAATATCTACTTTATCAAAATCATTATAGGTAATTTGCTCTTTAATCATAATATAATATAGTATTTTAAGTTTATGAGTATAGATAACAATTTATATGAAAAATCAATCAAGATTTTAACAGACTTAATTGCGTTTAAAACTATCTCAGGTCAAGATAACAGTAATTTAATTAATTATTGTGAAAAAATTTTAAATAATATCGGAATAGATACTTTCAAAGTTTATGATGATGATAAAAAAAGAGTAAATCTTTTTGGAACTCTAAAAGCAAAAAATAAAAGCACAAAAAAACCAATTATATTATCCGGTCACACTGATGTGGTTCCCGTATCTAAAGGTTGGGGCAGTGATCCATTCGTTGCAACTATTAAAAATGATAAATTATATGGAAGAGGCTCATGTGATATGAAAGGTTTTATTGCATGTACACTTGCTTACGCACCTATATTCAAAGAAAGTAATTTAAACAGAGACTTACATTTCTGTTACACATTTGATGAAGAGACTGCATGTATTGGAGCCCCTTTATTAATAGAGGAATTGAAAAAAAGAGAAATCAAAAATGGAATTTGTATAATTGGTGAACCAACTAAAATGAAAATTATTGATGCCCACAAAGGTATGAATGAATACACAGTTCACTTTGGAGGACTTGCAGGACATAGTTCTAAACCACATTTAGGAGTAAATGCAGCTGAATATGCTACTAGATATGTTGGAAAACTTTTAGAAATTAGAGAAAAATTAAAAAAAAGAGTTCAAAAAGATAGTATTTTTGATCCTCCACATTCAACTTTATCAATTGGCGGAATTAAAGGTGGTATTGCTCATAATGTCATTGCAGATAAATGTAGTGTTGAATGGGAAACAAGACCAGTTGTTAAAGAAGATGGAGAATTTGTTACGAAAGAAATTGATAAATATGCAAATGAAGTACTTCTACCAGAAATGAAAAAAGTATTTCCAGATTCTTATATTAAAAAAGAAGTGATAGGTGAAGTTGTTGGTTTTAACAGATTAGATGAGTCTGAAGCATGTGAATTTGTATCAAATATAACTGGTGATAATTCTAGAGAAGTAGTTTCTTTTGGAACAGAGGCTGGTTTATTTCAAGAACTAGGAATCAGTACTGTTGTTTGCGGACCTGGATCGATAGAACAAGCTCACAAAATTGACGAGTTCATAGAATTAAATGAAATGAAAAAGTGCCTTAAGTTTTTAGAAGGTGTAAAAGATAAATCAGTAAATTAACTCCAACCACCTACGGCTTTTACTTCTAAAAACTCATCTAAACCGTGTTCACCTGCTTCTCGACCTATTCCAGAATGTTTAAAACCACCAAAAGGTGCATCAACTGCAATACCAGCTCCATTAACATCAACCATTCCAGATCTTAATTTTCTTGCAACTCTTTGTACTTTTTGAGAGTCTTGGGTTTGGATATAGTTTGTTAGCCCGTAAGCAGTATCATTTGCAATTTTAATTGCATCTTCTTCTGTTTCAAATGGAATAACAGATAAAACAGGTCCAAAAATTTCTGTTCTTGCAACTTCCATATCATTATTTACATCTGCAAAAACAGTTGGTTTAACAAAGTAACCTTTGTCTAATCCATCAGGTTTACCTGTTCCTCCAGCAACTAATTTTGCACCCTCATCTATTCCTTTTTGGATTAAAGTTTGTATTTTATTGTATTGAGTTTCTGAAATAACTGGACCTATATGTTCTCCTTCTTTTTTAGGATCACCCACCTCAAAACTTTCGGTATATTTTTTTAATCTCTCAATAGCTTCTTCATACATTGATTTTTCGACCAACATTCTTGTTGGTGCATTACAAGATTGTCCAGAATTTCTAAAACATCTTAAAGCACCTCTTTCAATAGCTTCTGGATCAGCATCTTTAAAAATTATATTTGCACCCTTACCACCTAATTCTAAGCTTACTCTTTTAAAATCTTTGGCAGCATTTTGTGAAATCAAAGCTCCTGCTCTTGTTGATCCAGTAAAAGATATCATATTAATATCTGGATGACTTGTGAGAGCTTCGCCTGTTGTTGATCCATCACCATTAACTAAATTGAACACACCTTTTGGAAATTTTACTTCATCAATAATTTCAGCAAGTATCATTGATGAGAGTGGTG
>CACAVT010000034.1 GCA_902536005.1 uncultured Pelagibacteraceae bacterium | reverse complement strand
TTCCCTCAAATACTTCTTCTAGATCTCTTTATAATATCGCTGAAAAAATACGTTATGAGACTCTGGGAGGAAAAATGTTAAAAGGAATTGAGAAAAATTTTCAAGAAAATTATCATCAAATAATAAATCGTAAACGCAAAGATCAATTAAAAACAAAAGAAGATGTGTCTGTATCAGAGGCATTCGAGCTATATATGCTTAAGAATTTTCATAAAATTAAGCTAAATCCTCTAACAACAAAAATGCTTAATTTTTGGGAAAAAGACTTTGAGGATGCTATAGAAAAACATAAAGAATTTTTGCTTAAAAATCTTGAAGATCAAAATATTTATAGTTCAAAGTTTTCAGAAATATTTGAAGAAATGGATATTTTTCAAAGTGAGGACGAGGACGAAAGAAAAGAAGAAAATCAAGATCAAGGACAAGATAATCCATCAAATGAAGATGAAAATAATGATAAAGAAGATAATAAAGATGAAGAAGATGAAAATGTATCTGAAGCTTCATTAGATGCTGATTTTAGTGTTGACGAATTTAACTTTGACGAACAACTGTCAGACACAGAGTCAGATGAACAAAGCTCTGAGCAAGTAGCTCAAAAAAAAATAGATAATATCAATTTAGATTATAAAATATTTACAACTCAGTTTGATGAAGTTGTGAAAGCTGAAAATCTAGAAAATGCAGATGAAGCAACAAAACTTAGAAAAAATTTAGATCAACAATTAATCGGCTTTCAAGATATTATAACAAAACTTGCTAATAAACTTCAAAGACAATTGCTTGCAAAACAAAATAGAGCATGGGAATTTGATTTAGAGGAGGGATTATTAGACAGTTCAAAACTTCCAAGAATTATTATGGATCCATATAATTCTTTGTCATTTAAAAAAGAAAAAGATTTAGATTTTAAAGATACAGTGGTGAGTCTTCTAATTGATAATTCAGGATCTATGAGGGGAAGACCAATTACTATTGCGGCTATTTGTGCAGATATCTTATCCAGAACACTAGAAAGGTGCTCTGTTAAAGTTGAAATTTTAGGTTTTACAACTAAAAATTGGAAGGGTGGACAGAGTAGAGAGTTATGGACCAAAAATTCTAAACCTAAAACACCAGGAAGATTGAACGATCTAAGACATATAATTTACAAAGGAGCAGATACCCATTGGAGACAGGCAAAAAATAATTTAGGACTAATGCTAAAAGAAGGATTGCTCAAAGAGAACATTGATGGAGAAGCTATATCGTGGGCCTATAATAGAATTAAAAAGAGAAAAGAAGAAAGAAAAATATTAATGATAATTTCTGATGGAGCCCCTGTAGATGACTCAACTCTTTCCGTAAATTCAGGTGACTTTTTAGAAAAACATTTAAAAAAGATTGTGAAGTTTGTTGAAAATAAATCAGATATTGAAGTTTTGGCTATAGGAATTGGTCATGATGTTTCAAGATATTATAATAAAGCTATCAAAATTACTGATGTAAATGAATTAGGAGATGTTATGATATCTCAATTAAGCTCATTATTTGAAACAAAGAACAAATACCACTAAATATTAAATAATTCCTTATTGTTCCATATAATAATAACTTCAGCACCATTACGTGTTTTTGAATTTCTACAATTAACTGATGCAAAATTTTTTTCTAATAAAGTTTTTCCAATAAACAAGCCTAGACCTAAACCCTCTTTAGATTTGTCTTTAGAATAATTTGATTTCAAATATGGCTCACCAATTTTTGAAATTATATCTCTAGGATAACCATCACCATCATCCTCAACTGTTATTTCTGTTATTTCACTATCACTTTTCAAATTAATAAAAATTGTATTTTTGGCAAATTTATTAGCATTTCCAATAAAATTTCTTAACCCATAAACTATTTCTATAGATTTGGTTATCTTTTTTGGGTTTGAGTCTTGGTCATAATTAAAGACAAATTGCTTTTTACTTATTTCCTTAAATGAAGAAATAATTTCATGCAAATAATCTCGAATATTAATATCTTTATCAATAAATTCATCTTCTTCAACAGGATTTAAAGTTAATCGCTTTAAAATTTCATTGCATCTCTCAACTTGACTATTCAATAACTCTATATCTTTTTCTAAATCCTTTTGCCCCTTAAATTGTTTCATTAAATCATGTGTAATTATTGTTATCGTGGAAAGAGGCGTACCTAAAGAATGTGCCGCTGCAGCAGCTTGACCACCTAAAGATAATAGTTCGTGTTCTTTAGCCATTACCTCTTCCATTTTTCCTAAGGCTTCTTTTCTTAATCTAGATTGTGTACCAAATGTCATTGCAAAATAATTTAAAAAGACCAAGGCAACAATTAAGGATGTTGGTATAGAATAATAAAAATAATGATTGTTATGAAAATCACTGTTTATATTAATTGGCAAATCTTCATAGTTAAAAGTTAGAAAAATAATTATAATTGTTGTTAAAATTACTAATAATATATTAGTTCTTAAGCTCAAATTTGATGAAGAAAAAACACTTGGTATTAATATAAAAATTACAAATGGATTGGTTATTCCTCCTGATAAATAAAGAAGGATACCTAATTGCAAAATATCCATGAGTAGGAAGATAAAAGCAGATCTATCTGATAATTGTGTTTTTTTATAAATAAAAATTAAATATAAATTACTTAATATTCCTAAAAATATAATTAAATTTGAGGCAATAAAATCAAAACTCGAATTTATAAATAGATATACAAAATTTACTGCAACTAATTGACCAATAATTCCAATCCATCTAAGAGTTATATATGTTGATTTTTTAAAAGAATGATATTTTGAAGTTTCAAAAAACTTCATTTTTAAATATCAAGATTTCTAACATTTATAGCATTAGAAACTATAAAATCTTTTCTTAGTGCCACATCATTACCCATTAAAGTATGGATTAAACTTTGATCTTTTTTCAAATCTTTTGAGTATTGTACTTGAAGTAGATTTCTTGTTTCTGGATCTAATGTAGTACTCCATAATTCTTCTGGGTTCATTTCTCCAAGACCTTTAAATCTTTGGATATTCATTTTTGATTTTTCCTCATCAATTTTTTTTGAATAATCTTTAGATCCTTTTTTAATTTTTTTTAAGTCCTTACTATTATTTATTATGTAATCTTCTAACTCATTCTCATCCTTAATATAAATTCCTTTAGAACCTTTATTAATTTTAAATAAAGGAGGTTGCGCTAAATAAACATGGCCATTTTGAATTAATTTATTAAATGGTTTATTATTAAAAAAAGTTAAAAGAAGAGCTCTTATATGAGAGCCATCTACATCAGCATCTGTCATAATAATAATTTTTCCATATCTTAAATCTTTTAAATCAATCTCTTGTGCTTTTGGGTCCAAACCTAGAGCATTAATCAAAGTAACGATTTCATTTGAAGAAATCATTTTAGACAAAGCCTTTGTTCTTTGATCAGAACCATTTCCATTGCCGTTACCATTTTTTTTCATATTAAATTCTTCAACATAGGTATTAAGTATTTTTCCTCTAAGTGGTAAAACTGCTTGATTTGCTCTATTTCTTCCTTGTTTAGCAGATCCACCGGCTGAATCTCCCTCTACAATAAACAATTCAGTTCCTTCTTGTTTACCAATTTGACAATCAGCTAATTTTCCAGGAAGACCGCTCAATTCAAGAGCTCCTTTTCTTCTTACATTTTCTCTTGCTTTTCTGGCAACATCTCTAGCCATTGCAGCTTGAATAACTTTAGCTAAAATGATTTTTGCAACAGAAGGATTTTGATCAAACCAAATGGATAACTTTTCATTTACTAATGTCTCTACAATCATCCTTACCTCTGACGAAACTAGCTTATCTTTTGTCTGAGATGAAAATTTAGGATCAGGAATTTTAGTTGAAAGCACGCAAGTTAGACCTTCCTTGATATCATCACCTGAGATTGCTAGTTTATTTTTCTTTAACAGATTATTTTCATTGGCATATTTATTTACTACTCTTGTTAATGCACTTCTAAATCCCAACAAATGAGTTCCACCATCTTTTTGATAAATATTATTTGTGTATGGAAATATATCTTCTGCGTATCCTGCATTCCACTTTAAGGAACACTCTAATTCAACATTATTTTTTTTACCTTCAATATAAATTGGTTTTCTAAATAAGTCATTTCCATTTTTATTTTGTAACTTTTCTCTTTTTTCATCTAAAAAATCTACAAATTCTAGAACACCTCCATCAAATTTAAACTCAGATGTTTTATCTTTCTTTTGACTCGCATCAGTAAATATTATTTTAATTCCTTTATTTAAAAATGCTAATTCTCGCATTCTTTTAATAAGAATATTTGCACTAAATTTCGTTGAAGAAAAAATTTCTTTCGAAGGTAAAAAAGTAATTTGTGTACCAGTTTGCTTTGCTTTTCCTACTACTTTTAATGGAGCTTTAGCTTCACCATTTTGAAATTCTATGTAGTATTTTTTTCCATCTCTAAATATCTCTAATTGTAATTTTTCTGAAAGCGCATTAACAACTGAAACACCAACACCGTGCAATCCGCCTGAAACTTTATAAGAATCATGATCAAACTTACCGCCGGCATGAAGTTGAGTCATAATTACTTCTGCTGCTGATTTTTTTTCTCCTTTATGGATATCGACAGGAATACCTCTTCCATCATCATTTACTGTAATTGTTCCGTTAGAGTTAATTTTTATATTAATATTTTTACAATATCCTGCTAATGCCTCATCAATAGAGTTATCAACAACTTCATAGACCATATGATGTAAACCAGTTCCATCATCTGTATCTCCAATATACATACCTGGTCTTTTTCTAACTGCTTCAAGACCCTTTAAAACTTTGATGGAGTCTGCCTGATATGTGTTTTTATTTGTCATTTTTTTAATTTTTGGAAAAACAAAATTATAACATTTTTTATAGAAATTGCTGATTTATCTTAACAAAAAAACTGTAAAATGCCTAAATTAACCTTAAAAAATAAAGCTTATTTAATGGCGGAGAGAATGGGATTCGAACCCATGAAAGAATTACTCCTTTACACGCTTTCCAAGCGTGCGCCTTCAACCACTCGGCCATCTCTCCTCTGTTTAAAGTTTTATACCTTGTGTTTAATTCTAAAATAAGAGCCACGATTTAAAATAAATGCTAAACATGCTGATAATTTTGTAACATTTTGATTAACTTTATCAAACCTGAATATAATAAAATTTAAAATTAGTTTCAAAGTTGAGTAAAATATTATTTTAAATAATTTTTTTAAAACTATGCTCTTTCTGCAGAATTTATTTTCAAAATATAATGATGACCATGTGAAATGCCATATTCTACTAACATTCATAGTGTCTTTAATTTCAGCAAAATGTGAACTCCAGCCTAAATGGTCTACCTTAGCATCAGCAATTTTAATTATTGAGTAGTTATTTAATTTTAATCTTAAGCAGATGTCAATATCCTCTAAATATACATAATAATTATTATCCCATCCATTAATCCTTTTAAGTGCTTCCACTCTGATTAACATTGTTGTGGCATTTACCGCATCAACACAAAAATCTCCTGAAGGTAAAATTGAATTTTTTTTAATTTTTTTATCTAAGAATGTTTTATTTTTTTTTGAATACTTTAAATCATAAAAATCATATTTACTATATATTTTATTATCAAAAACAATAGGTACAACCATTCCTGCATTTCTATATTTATCCAAAGCATAAATTAAATTTTGAATACAATCTTTTCTAAGAATTACATCTGGCTGAGTTAATAAAATATAAGGTGTATATATTTTAGATAAAGCAAAATTAAATGTTTTTCCTAATCCAACGTCTCCTATATTGTAGTATTCACAATTTTTATAATTTGAAATTTTTTTTTTTAAAGATTGATTATAACTATTATCAATTATTAAAATTTTTAAATCTGATGGTATACTTTCTAAATTTTGAAAGATTTCATCACCTGGAAAGAATGTTGGTAATACTACTGTACATAAATTAGAAATATTACTCATTTATTTAAATTATAAAATTTAATAATTTCTTGAATTCCAGCCTCTAAAGAAAATCTTGGTTTCCAATATTTTTTTAAAAACATATCAGGTTTATTTCTTTTATCCATTTGAAGGATATCTTGATTTTTTGATGGCTCAATTTTAACTTTATTCTTTTTTAAAAGTTTTTTAATTATTTTAGCTATTTTAATTATACTAGTGTATTTCCCTGTTGTAAGATCTACTGATTTTTTAATTTTTTTTATTTTATTAAAATTTATATATATCTGCTCAAGGCCCTCACAGCAGTCTTCTGCATATAAAAAATCTCTTTTCTCTTGACCATCAGTAAGCATTTTAATTTTATTATTTTTTATAGCCATTAGAATAAAATCTGTAATAACGTGAGATTTTGAAAGATCTTTTTCTATACCATAGACATTCCAAAATTTAACTACTAGCCCTCCAAGTATATCACTGTATTTTTCTCCGATATTTTTTAGTAATCCATAGGGAGAAAAGCTCATATTCGACATTTGGCTGCTAGCAAATAGAAATGGCTTCTTATATTTTTTGATAATTTGAAATGTATTTTCCATAATTTTAATATTGTTAGATATAAATTCATATGTGTTTTGATATTTTTTTAAGTATCTAGAACCACCCACATCAAAAGCTAAGAAAAAGATGAAATCACATTTTTTAACTTTTGAAATTAAC
>CACAVT010000033.1 GCA_902536005.1 uncultured Pelagibacteraceae bacterium | reverse complement strand
AATATCTTGAGAATTTACTTATTGAGGGTAAAGATTTATTTAGAGAGAATTATCAGGATCAGGAAATTATGCATATGATAGTAAATAAATATTTTTTTAACGATAAAAGTTATCAATCATTTCAGGAAAATTTAAAATGTGATAATATTGCATTAGAAATTGAATTTAAATTTATTCCGAGCAGTATTACTAATGACTTAAATAAAATTTTACAAAATTATCAAATTAAAATTACCAGATACATAGATGGCAATTATGTAAAAAATACTTTTAATAATGATACTGAGCTATCGGAAATGACACACAAGATTTTGACCGGTCATAATGAAAATGAGGTTACATTCACGCCAATAAATACAAAAAAATTGGGCTTTTTCGAAAAATTTTTTCAACTTTTCAGTTAAAACTGTTTTATCCGGTAATATTTGTTGTTTTTTAATTTCTACAAAACTTATTAAAAGTTAAGTGTGTCTTATTTAACTCAAAAAACTGTAAAAAAAAATATTGAATTTAACGGTGTAGCTCTACACAGCGGATTAAACGTTAATATATGTATTAAACCTGCTGATGTAAACTTTGGAATTGTCTTTAAAAGAGTAGACATAAAAGAAAACAATTTAGTCTATCCAAATTTTATGAATGTTACAAATACCTCTTTAAATACAACTATTGAAAATGAATTTGGAGTTAAAGTCTCAACTATTGAACATTTAATGGGAGCATTGTTTGGTTTAGGAATTGATAATGCATTAATCGAAATAGATAATGAAGAAGTTCCAATTTTAGATGGATCAGCAAAAGAATTTATTGAGAAAATAATATATACAGGAATACATGCTAGTGAAGCTCCAATTAAGGTTATTAAGATAAATAAAGAAATTAAATATTCTGATGGAGAAAGATTTATTTCAATTAAACCATCTACGTTAAGTTTAGAAATTGATTTTGAACTTAAATATAAAAATGAAATTATCGGCAACCAAAGAAATAAAGTAAAAGTTTATGAAGACGATTTAACAGATGTTTACAATTCAAGAACATATTGTTTGTTTGAGGATATTGAATTAATTAAGAAAAAAGGTTTAGCTAAAGGTGGTAGCTTAGAGAATGCAATAGTTGTAAATGAAAAAGAGATATTAAATTCTGATGGATTAAGAAATGAAAAAGAGTTTGTTAATCACAAAATACTAGATTGTATTGGTGATTTGTATACTGCAGGTTATAGATTAGTTGCAAATGTAGAATGTTCGCAAGGGGGTCATTATTTAACAAATCAATTATTAAGGAAGGTATTTAAAAATAAAGAAAATTTTTCAATTTTAGAGATTAAAGAAAAAAATCTTCCTCATACTTTAATTAATAAATCATTATTAAGATCAATAGCATAAATTTAAAGACATCTTTAAAATTATACATAAAATAAGTATAAGCTTATCATGAAAGTGAATAATATTTTTTTAATAATTATTTTTTTTACATTTGTAATTTCTTGTTCAAAAAATCAAATTAAAACTGAAAATATTATAAAGGAAAAAAACTTAGACTCGCAAGTTCTAGAAGCTTATAAATCAGGAATGGAATCATTAGAATCTGGAGATGTCTTGTTTGCAGCTAAAAAATTTAATGAGGCAGAGATGTTATTTCCCCAATCAGAATGGGCACCAAAAGCAGCCTTGATGGCAGCCTATTCATATTACTCTCAAGATTATTATGGAGATGCAATACTAGAATTACAAAGATTTATAAAACTTTATCAAAATTATAAAAATATAGATTATGCATATTATTTATTAGCAGTATGTTATTATGAACAAATAGTTGATGAAAAAAAAGATACCAATTCAATTTTAAAAGCAAAAGAATATTTTCAGTTTATTATTAAAAAATTTCCTAATACAGATTATGAACTTGATGCTAAGTTTAAATTAGATTTGATAAATGATATTTTAGCATCAAAAGAGATGTATGTTGGAAGGTATTATTTTGACAAAAAAAAATGGATACCAGCAATTAATAGATTTAAGACTGTGGTTGATGATTACGATACAACAATTTATATCGAAGAAGCTTTACATAGACTAGTTGAAATTCACTACACATTAGGGATGAAAGAGGAGTCAGAAAAATATGCTAAAATATTAGGATATAACTATCAGTCTTCAACATGGTATAAAAATTCTTATAGTATATTTAACAAGAATTATAAAATAGATGTGAAAAATAAAGAAATGAAAGATAAGATAAATAAAAATAATTTTTTGAAAAAAATTAAATCTCTTTTTAATTGAGATGAATACTAAAAAAATCCAAATATTGTATGATAAAAAAATTCAATTGTTTAAAAAATATAATCAGTATTACTTTGAAAAAAGTAAACCCCTGGTTTCAGATAAAGATTTTGATGATTTAAAAAAAGAGATTTTAAAATTAGAGAATATTTATAAATTTTTACAATCAGAAAATTCTCCTTCAAACTATGTAGGATATAAACCATCTAAAAATTTTGAAAAAGCATTTCATAGAGCTCCAATGCTATCACTTAGCAATGCTTTTTCTGAGGAGGATTTATTAAATTTTGAAAAAAAAATTACAAATTATCTTTCAAAGAATAATGATTTCGAAATTATCTATAGTGCTGAACCAAAAATAGATGGAATTTCTGCTTCATTAACCTACAAAAATGGTAATTTTGAAAGAGGATTATCTAGAGGAGATGGTAAAGAGGGCGAAGATATAACTGCGAATTTAGCAACAATAAAAGATATTCCAAAAAAAATTTCAGATAAAGATTTTCCTAAGGATATTGATATTAGAGGTGAAGTATTTATTCAAAATAGTGATTTTGAGAATTTAAAAGAAAAGTTTGCAAACCCTAGAAATGCTGCCTCAGGTTCCTTAAGACAAAAAAATCCTGAAGATACAAAAAAAATACCTTTGAAATTTATAGCTTACGCTTTTGGTTTTGAGCAGGGTTTAAAACAAAAAAAACAATCTGATTATTTAAAAAAATTAGATGAATGGGGTTTTAAAACTAATCCACTAAATAAAACTATCTCGGGTATAAAAAATTTAGTTCAAAATTACAATTTAGTTGAAAATCAAAGAGCAAATTTAGATTTTGATATAGATGGTATTGTTTATAAAATTAATGATTTTGATTTACAAAAAAGACTGGGAAATGTTGCTAATGCTCCAAGATGGGCAATTGCCCACAAATTTTCATCTAATAAAGCTATTTCTAAAATTTTAGATATAGAGATACAAGTTGGAAGAACTGGTGCTTTAACACCAGTTGCAAAGATAAAGCCAATTAATATTGGTGGAGTTATAGTTTCAAACGCAACATTACATAACGAAGATGAAATCAATAGAAAAGATATTAGAGTGGGTGATACAGCTGTTATAGAGAGAGCAGGAGATGTCATACCGCACATACTTTCTATTGATATAAAAAAAAGATTAAAAAATTCTAAAAGATTTATTTTTCCAGAAAATTGTCCCTCATGTGGATCTAAAACAATTAAAGAATTTAACAAGATAACAAAAAAAGTTGATGCAGTTAGGAGATGTTCTAGCGAAGGTTATTATTGTGAGAAAATATCAATTGAAAAATTAAAACATTTTGTTTCAAAAGAGGCTTTTAATATAGAAGGTTTTGGAAAAAAAATAGTTGAAAATTTTTGGAAATTAAAATTTTTAAAATATCCTCAAGATATATTCAAATTAGATTATTCTAAAATTGAAAAACTAGATGGCTGGGGTCAATTATCTGTCAAAAATTTAATATATTCAATTAATCAAAAAAAAAATATTTCTTTAGAAAGATTAATTTACTCGTTAGGAATTAGACATATAGGATTAGAGAATGCAAAACTGTTATCAAAACATTTTACATCATTTTCAAAATTTAAAAATTTATCTGTTCAAAGTGATTATGAAGATTTGTTAAACATTGATGGCATTGGTGAAACACAAGTAAATTCTATTAAAATTTTTTTTTCAAATAAAACTAACATAAAAGTTTTGAATGAATTAGAAAAAGTTTTAGTAGTTAAAAATGCTATTCAAAATTCTAAAGATGGTTTATTAAAAAATAAAACCTTTTTAGTTACTGGAAAATTAAATGGTATTAGTAGAGCAGAATTAAAGTCTTTGATTGAAGAAAATTCAGGCAAAACAGTTAGCAGTGTCTCTAAGAAATTAAATTATTTAATAATTGGAGACAAGCCAACCAAAAAGAAAATAGACAATGCTAAAAAGTTAAAAATAAATGTTATAGATCAAGCTGAATTTATGAGAATGCTAAATAAAACTAGCTAACCACTTTTTCTCATTTGGACTTAAATATTTTGATATATTTGAATAAACTTCTAGATGATATTTAAATAAATAGTTTTTTTCATTAACTGTTAATAAATCAAAATTAATTAAATCTTTTTCTATGGGCGCCATAGTAAGATTTTGGAATAATAATTTTTTATTTACTTTTTTTACATAAACTAAATTTTCAATCCTAATTCCATATTCATTAGTTTTATAATAACCAGGCTCATTACTTAATATCATGCCTTCTCTTATTTTTACTGTGTTTATTTTTGTAATTGATTGAGGTCCTTCATGAACATTAAGAAAAAAACCTACACCATGTCCTGTACCATGTGCATAATCTAAGTTACTTTTATTTAAAAATTTTCTCGCTCTTTTATCAATTTTTTTGCCATTATCTTCTTTATTTATATTAGTTGTAGCCACAGCAATATGACCTTTTAAAACTTTAGTGAAAATATTTTTGATTTTTTGTTTTTGTTTTGAAAAACAAATTGTTCTTGTAACGTCGGTCGTGCCATATTTATATTGTCCACCAGAGTCACAAAGCAAAATATCTTTTTTATTAATAGTTCTGCAATTTTCTTTTTTAGCACGGTAATGTACAATAGCACCATTTTTACCTGAACCTGCAATTGTATCAAAACTAGGATACAAAAAGTTCTTATTTAATTTTCTAAAATTTTCTAATTTCTTAGTAGCCTCAACTTCAGTAATTTTTTTTTTATTGATTTTTTTTATCCAGAATAAAAATTTTGTTAATGCCACACCATCAGAGATATGAGCATTAGTCATATTCTTAATTTCAGTTTTATTTTTAATTGCCTTTAAATGATAAGTAGGATCTTCTCTATTAATAATTTTGAATTTTGATTTAATTAAATTTTCATAAAATATTGAACAAGATTTATCATCTATAATAAAGTTTTTTCCCTTAAGATGTAGTAATTTACTTGGTAAAGTATGTACATCTAAAAATTCTTCTTTATTAATAATTTTATTTTTTAATAATTGCTTACACTTTTTAAGATTACTTATAAGTAATATTTTTTTTGATTTACTTACTATCAATCTTGAATTTGGAATTGGACTATTGGGGCCATCTCCACCTCTTATATTTAAAGTCCATGCAACATTTTCTGGTGCACTAATAAAAATATAATCGCATTTATTTTTTTTTAAGTATTTAGTTATTTTATTTAATTTAGAATTAATACTTTCACCAACAATATTTTTATTTAACGAAAAAAATGGGATTGAAGTATGCTCTTTCTGTTTTTTGATTTCATCAATAAGATTTTTTTCAACATATTTGATTTTATTGTGTTTTAAAAAATAATTTTTAATTTGAGTATTGGTAAATAACTTTGGATCTATTCCAAGTGTAAGATTTTTAAACAAACTACAATTTATTAATTTTTCAAATCCATAAATTTTAAAATTTTTTCCACTCTCAATTTTACTTTGAATTGTATATCTACCATCAGTAAACAAATAATTTTTATTTTTAAGAATTATGGCTAAACCAGCAGATCCGCTAAAGTTTGAGATTACCTCTAATCGATTTAATTTTGAATATTCTGTAAAATAATCGTCATTTTTTGGAATTACATATCCATCAATTTCATAATTCTTAAATTTACTTCTTAATTCCTTTATGTAAGTTTTCATTTAATTCTCTTTTGATATCTTATCCAGCCAGGACTTCTTGTACCTTCCTCAATTTCAAAATCTTGATTAAAATCAAAATCATCATCATTATTAATTTCCTCATCAAAGAAGGAGTTCTTTTCTAAATGTTTTTCTGGAAGTTCATCAACAAATCTTGAAGCCATACTATCAATCCAATCTCCTTGATAAAATCTATTCATTGAAAAGGAAATTATAGCTTTTTTCTTTGCTCTTGTAATTCCTACATATGCTAAACGTCTTTCTTCCTCTAGGCCATTTTGACCTTTTTCTTCGATAGATTTTTGGTGTGGAAACAACCCTTCCTCCCATCCAGGTAAAAATACAACATCAAACTCTAAACCTTTTGCTGCGTGCATAGTCATCATGTTAATTTTTTCACCATCCCATTCCTGATCTACAGACGTTGCTAAAGAAACATGTTCCAAAAAACTTTCTAGATTATCAAATTCTTTCATTGCGCTTAATAACTCTTTAATATTTTCTAATCTATTTTCATTTTCTAAGTCTTTTTTATTTTTAAGCATTGCTGAATATCCCGATTCATCCAAAACAATTTGTAATAATTTTATATGACTTGATTTTTTTACAATTAAATCGTTTCTCCACTTCATCAAAGAATTGATAAATAAACTAAGACCAATTTTAGCTTTCGGTTTAATTAAATTTTGTTCAAGCATTTTTATTGATGCTCTCTCTAAATTTAAATTATTTTCCTTAGCAAACTCGTGAATATTTTTCAAAGTACTATCACCTATCGATCTCTTAGGGTTATTCACTATTCTTTCAAAAGCCAAGTCATCTTTCTCTTGATGAATTAATCTCAAGTATGCAACACAATCTTTAATTTCA
>CACAVT010000032.1 GCA_902536005.1 uncultured Pelagibacteraceae bacterium | reverse complement strand
GAAAATCAATTAGCTTATTCATCTACAGATAGCTACCCTGTCTCAGAATTTCATAGTCTTATAGTTCCTAAAAGACATGTAGAAACATACTTTGATCTTACTAAAGAAGAAATTCAGGCATGTAATGAGCTAATTTTAAAAACTAAAGAAAAAATTTTAAAACAAGATGCTAGTGTTAAAGGTTTTAATATAGGCATAAATGCAGGAAAATCAGCAGGCCAATCAATTATGCATTGTCATATTCATTTAATTCCCAGAAGAGAAGGAGATGTGGAAAATCCTCAGGGTGGAGTTAGATCAGTGATTCCCAACAAACAACACTACAAACGTAAACTCTGAGTTGTTATTAAAGACAAATTGACCAATACTTTTGGTTGAACTCTATAAATATCTAGAATAGAAAACCTTAAATTAATTCATTTTATTTTACAAAAGTATTAAAAATGTTTGCAACAAATCCTTTTTCAATTCTAGCTGAAACAGTTCCATCTATAGTTATGCAAGGTTTTGTAGTGTTAATGGTTTTATTAATTGTTGCAGGCACTCTTTTAGACATAATTCATAAAAAGAATGTGAAATACTTTTTTGAAAACGCCAAGAAAGCAAAAAAAAATGCGACCAAAGAACTGTCGACTGGTGAAAGAATTGCAGTTGTTTCAAAAACTATAGCATATGACATCGGAACTACATCAGAACTAGGGGCGGGCAAAAGAAGAGTGGCGCATGTTCTTGGTATGTACGGTACTATATTGTTTTGGGTTGGCTCTGTTGTGATGATATTTTGTTATTCATCAGCAAATGCAGAAACTCCGACTATTTGGCCAATGATCTGGCATATTGGCGCTTTGATGACGATCTTGGGCGGATCATGGTTTTGGTTCTTTTTAAGAGTTGATGTTTATTCTGAAGCGCAACCTTGGTACAGAATTATTAAAGCAGATTTATTTGTATTAGCTCTGATCGCAACTTCCTTAACTGGATTTGTTTGGTCATATCTTCAAAGTTTAAATTTAGAAGGAAGATGGGATGCAACTTTATTTTTAATATTATTTGTAGTTTCAAATTTAGTTTTGTTTGGAGGGGTTTATTGGTCTAAATTTGCACATATGTTTTATAAACCTGGAGCGGCAATACAAAAGAATTTAGCTGAAGCAGATGGATCTAGAGATAATTTACCTCCACCTGCAGATGCACCTGAACAATTTGGTTTAGGTATCAAAAGAGAACAACCTAAACATTATTAATTATGATTAAATTTAAAAAGGAGAGAGAATAATATGTCAACGTTTGTTTATATGACAAGATGTGATGGCTGTGGTCATTGCGTAGATATTTGCCCATCAGATATAATGCACATTGATGAAAACATAAGACGTGCAAAAAATATTGAACCTAACTTTTGTTGGGAATGTTATTCTTGCGTCAAAGCTTGTCCAAATCATGCTATTGATGTTAGAGGATATGCAGACTTTGCACCAATGGGACATAGCGTTAGAGTAAGAAGAGAAGAGGAAAAAGGAACAATCTCTTGGAAAATTAAATTCAGAAATGGAACTGAAAAAAATTTCGTATCTCCAATCACCACTAAGCCTTGGGGAAAATTTATTCCTAAATTAGCTGATGGTGACAAACCTAATCAAGGAGAAATAAATTCACAAAGATTATACACTGAACCTGAAGGGTTAAATATAGATGGAGAGCTTCCAACTGTGCCTAAAGAGTCGTTCAAAAAAGGAGTTTACTATTAATGGCTAGTCATAAAACACATTACGAAGATTGCGATATATTAGTTGTTGGTGGAGGTATGGCCGGAACTGGTGCTACCTTTGAAGCAAGACACTGGGGTAGAGATATGAAAATTGTTTGTGTTGAAAAAGCTAACATTGATAGGAGTGGAGCTGTTGCTCAAGGACTTTATGCAATTAACTGCTACATGGGAATGCAATGGGGCGAAAACCAACCAGAAGATCACGTTAGATATGCAAGAAATGATTTAATGGGAATGGTAAGAGAAGATTTAGGTTATGACATGGCTCGTCACGTAGACTCTACAGTTCATATGTTTGATGAATGGGGTTTGCCTATGATGAAGAATGAAGAAACTGGAAGATACTTAAGAGAAGGTAAATGGCAGATAATGATCCATGGTGAAAGTTATAAACCGATTGTTGCTGAGGCAGCAAAAAAATCTGCAGATAAAATTTATAACAGAATAATGATTACTCATCTTTTAATGGACGAAACTCAAGAAAATAGAATTGGTGGTGCAGTTGGATTTAACATGAGGACGGGTGATTTCCATGTATTTAGAGCAAAAGCGGTAATTGTTGCTGCTGGAGGAGCTTCACACATCTTTAAGCCAAGAGCAGTTGGAGAAGGAATGGGTAGAACTTGGTATGCACCATGGAGTAATGGATCTGCATATGCATTACCTATTGCAGCAGGTGCAAAGATGACTCAAATGGAAAACAGAATTGTATTATGTAGATTTAAAGACGGTTATGGTCCAGTTGGAGCTTATTTCCTTCATTTAAAAACCTATACTCAAAATGCTAATGGCGAAAATTATGAGAAAAAATGGTATGACCAAACTAAAGAGTTAGTTGGAGAATACATTGATCATCATCCAACCCCAACTTGTTTGAGAAACCATGCATTTATTCAAGAAGTAGCTGCAGGTGGTGGACCAATCCATATGGTAACCACTGAAGCTTTCCAAGATCCACATTTAGAAACAGTAGGTTGGGAAAATTTCCTAGGAATGACTGTTGGTCAAGCTGTAGTTTGGGCATCTCAAAACATTGATCCAAAATACACAAATCCTGAGTTAACTACTTCTGAACCGTATGTAATGGGATCTCATGCTACTTGTTCTGGCGCATGGGTGAGTGGCCCTGAGGATTTATCACCACCAGAATATTTCTGGGGTTATAACAGAATGCTGACTATTGACGGTTTATTTGGTGCAGGAGATACAGTTGGTGGAAGCGCACATAAGTTTTCATCTGGATCTTTTACAGAAGGTAGATTAGCTGCAAAAGCTGCTGTTAAATACATTGAAGACAAAAAAGCCGAAGGGGTTAAAGTTTCAGATAAACAGTGTGAGGATTTCAAAACTGCAGTTTATAAACCACTAGAAAACTACACAGTTGCTAGAAATGAGATCACTGGTGGAACAGTTTCTCCTAGCTATATATCTCCAATCCAAGGTCTTCAAAGGTTACAGAAAATCATGGATGAATATGTTGGCGGAATTACTTCAAATTATATGACTAATGGTAATATGCTTAAAAGAGGACTTGAGTTGTTAGATTGGCTTCAAGAAGACCTAGAGTATGTTGGAGCTGAAGATTATCATCAGCTTATGAGAGCTTGGGAGTTAAAACACAGAGCTTTGACTTCTCAGTGTGTAACAGAACATACATTATTTAGGGAAGAGACTAGATGGCCAGGCTATTATTATAGAGGTGATCATATGAAACTTGATGATGAAAATTGGCATTGTTTAACAGTTTCTAGACGTGACCCTAAAACTGGTAAGTTTAGTATGGAGAAAGTTCCTGTCTACCATATAGTGGATGAGAACGAGAAGAAAAAAGCTTCGTAATAAATAATTTAATTAAATCACATGGATATTTTATCTAAATCAGATGATGAAATATATGAATTAGCTAAACCTATTTGGGATAATTTGGTTAAATCATCTAATCTTAAAGATTATGGTGGGTTTACTAGAGATTTCTCTACTCAAATGCTTTTTGGTGCTAACGAAGTAGAGCTCGGGAAACAGTGGGCCAATAACAAGCTAATCACTAATCTTAAAGAGACTTTTGAACCCTTTGGTTGCCTTAGAAGAGGAGATCACATAACTGTTTTGATCAAACAGACAAATAAAGAGATCCCAGGAGAGTTTCTTGGAAGGTTGGTGTTAGGAGTTGAGGACAATACAATTAAAGTTTTTGGGGCCACCATCTACTAGGCAAAAAAAATTGCTAAATAATAAATAATTGTTTGACAAATTTCGTTGCGGGTGTATTGACGAATTTAATGTTACTTTCTAACGTAAAAATTATCAATAAACTCTCAAATTTTAAAACTACATTTATTAAGGCAGGAATTATAGCAAGCTTAACAGCTTACTGGGGAGTGATTTTAGTTGGAACTTTTATCACTTTTAACTAAGTTGTTTTTTAACAACTTTTAAATTTTTTATGGAAGTATTTTTACCGATAGCTCAAGTTTTTGTTAACCCTATCGAGATACTTTTATTAAGTGCGATTGTTGGTGTGCTTTCAGGTTTATTTGGCGTTGGTGGTGGGTTTTTGATGACACCTTTCTTAATTTTTTTAGGAATACCTCCTGCATATGCAGTTGCTAATGAAGCAAATAATATTTTAGCTACTTCAGTTTCTGGATCTACTACGCATTATTTAAAAAATACTTTAGATTATAAAATGGGCTCAATGATTGTGATAGGAGGTGTAATTGGAACTTCTTTAGGAATTTATACTTTTACATATTTTAAAGGTATTGGAAAAATTGATACAGTAATCTCTCTGGCTTACATGTATATATTAGCAATAATCGGAACTTTAATGTTGGTTGAGAGTTTGGGTGAAATAGATAAAGCAAAAAGAAATATTGTAGTTAAAAAAAAATTACATGTTCATTATTGGATACATGGTCTTCCATTAAGAATGAGATTTCCAAAGTCTAAATTATATGAGAGTATTTTCACACCAATTATAATTGGTTTATTAGTTGGATTCATTGCAGCCATTATGGGAATCGGAGGTGCTTTTATTTTAGTTCCTGCAATGATTTATATAATTAAAATGCCTACTAAATTAGTTCCTGGCACATCTTTATTTGTAACAATTTTTGTAAGTGTGGTTGTTACTTTTCTTCATTCATTTAATTATGGATCTATAGATTTATTTTTAGTTCTCATGTTGGTTGTAGGATCTATAATAGGAGTTCAGGTTGGACAAAAATTAGGAGAAAGAATCGATAGTTCCGGTTTAAGAGCCTTATTAGCAATTTTATTACTGATAGTTGGAATAGCGATTGCATACGACACGTTTTTTGCAGAAAAAATTATAAATGGAGCTGTTAAAGCAACTAGTTCAGATTTAAACTTCTTTTCTGAATTTATAATTGATTTTTCAAAAGAAATGCCTTTCTTTTATGGACTATTTACAATTATGTTCGCAATTATTTTAGGTGTTGGAGCTGCTTTTATAAGACGATTTATTTCAAATTTTAGAAAAAAATTATTAGTTAAATCTTAATTAAAATAACTAAGATATAATTCGATAGTTGTAATACAAACCAAACCAACAGTTGCCATACTTATAAAACCAACAACAAATGGTTTGTTACCCATATTTTTAATTTCTTTTAGGTTGGTAGAAAGACCAATTGCTGCCATCGCCATTGTTAAAAATATTTTTGAGGACAATTGAATACCCTCAATTGTAACCAACCATTTGTAATTATTTAAGTACATTAGATCACCTAAATTTCTAATTATTATCATGGCTACAAAACCTAATACAAAGTAAGGGAAAATATCTATTATTGAGTATTTCTTTTCAGTAGTTTTTCCCCGATTATAAAGAAATGCAAATAAAGGGATCATGATAATCAAAAAGGTATTCCTTATTAATTTCGTTACTGTTGCAATATTTAAAGTTTCAGGACTATTAAACTGCTGGTCATAAATTAATCCTGCGGCTGCAACTTGAGAGGTTTCATGGATAGAGGTTCCTAAAAACAATCCAATTAGTAAAGGCTCACTTTCAAAATAAAAGTTAGCAAAATAAGGATAAATAAGCATCGAAAGTATTCCAAACAATGTAATATTAGCAATTGCATACGACACCTCGTTTCTTTTTGCACCAATAACAGGAGCAGTGGCCATAATTGCAGTAGTACCACAGACAGTGCTCCCTATTGATATCAAGTAAGCCATTCTTGTCGGTATTTTTAATCTTTTAATAAGAATTTTAATTACTATTAACACACTAATTATACAGATTATAATTAATGGAATTGCTATTTTTCCGAATGCTAAAAATTCAAATGGCTTCAATTGAATACCTAGACAAATAATACCTAGTTTTAAAATATATTTTTGTGTAAAATCTAATCCTTTTAAAAAACTTTCTCTTATTTGAAAAACATTTCCAAAAAACATTCCTAATAAAATAGCAATCATTGCAGTAGATATTGGGCTTTTTTCATAGCCTAATAGCTCAATACCAAGAATATTATTGAAACCTTGAGATAAAGTGTAAAGAACAAATGCCAATATAATACCTGGTAATACAACCAGGTATTTATTAATATTCATTAAAGACTAAAGTTAATTAAGCACTTCTGTAAAGTTTTGTCATAACAAATTCTTTATGACCCAAAGCTTCAGCACAAGTTAATCTACCGTTTGCTACTCTAAGTGTCGTTTTAATTAATTCATCGCCTGCTTCAGATAAATTCATTTCTCTTGAAAGAATTTTTGAAACATCACAATCAATATGCTCTCCCATACCTTTTACAGTTAATGGATTAGCTGTTAATTTAACAACAGGTTCAATTGGATTTCCAACGATATTACCTTGTCCAGTTGGAAATAAATGAATATTAAAACCAGCAGCGGCTTGAAGTGTCACACATTCTGCAGCAGCAGATGATGTGTCCATAAAATATAAACCTTTTCCTTTAGTTGGTTCTTCAGCTGGTTCAAGAACATCAATAAATTTACAATTTCCAATTTTTTGAAAATTACCAAAAGCTTTTTCTTCAATTGTTGTAAGTCCTCCAGCTATATTTCCAGCTGTTGGTTGACTTTCAGAGAGATCATCCGTTGCTTCTTTTAAAATAAAATCATTATAAGAGCTCCATGTTTTCATAAATTTTTCAGATGCTTCTTTTGTAGCTCCTCTAGTTGCACAAACTTTTTCTGCACCAGTTAATTCAGATGTTTCACCAAAACACAAGTGAACACCTAATGGCTCAAGTTTGTCCATTAAGTTTCCAACAGTTGGGTTTGCAGCTAGTCCTGAAGTAGTATCAGACTCACCACACTTAACTGAGATCCATAAATCACTTAAAGGACATTCTTCTCTTTGTTTTTCTGAAGCCCACATCACAAATTCTTGTGCTTTTTTTGATGCTTTCATTGTCGTACCTATGTCTCCTGTACGCTCAATATGAAATCCTTCAACTGGTTTTCCAGTTTTAGCAATTCCATCTACAATTTTTTTAGTCCATTTTGGTTCAATACCAATTACAATTACTGCTGCAACGTTTGGATTACATCCAGTT
>CACAVT010000031.1 GCA_902536005.1 uncultured Pelagibacteraceae bacterium | reverse complement strand
CAAAGGAGGTCTAGATTTATGAATTCTTTCTCTAGCTTTTTCGCTGATTTCAGTAGTTAAATCTAAAAGAGTAACTGGTACACCTGCATTACATAAGTGAGCTGCTATCCCACTACCCATTGTACCAGAACCAATAACTACAACTTTTTTTATTTCCATAGCAACTTCTATATATGAATAAATTATTTCGGTAAATTATCTATTTATTCCTCTTAATCTCTCAGATCTTCTTCTTAATAACTCTGCACTAATTAATATCAAGGTAGATAAAAGAATTAAACATGTGGCAACTGCAAGAATTGTCGGGCTCAACTGTTCTCTTAAACCTGTCCACATTTGTATTGGAATAGTGGTATTTTCTAAACCTGCGAGGAATAATACCACAACAACTTCATCAAAGGATGTTACAAAAGCAAATAATCCCCCAGAAATTACTCCTGGTAATATTAGAGGAAGCGTTATTTTCATAAATGTATTTACTGGGTTACTGCCCAAACTTGCGGCAGCTCTTGTTACGCTATGATCAAAACCTGAAAGTGTAGCTGTTACAGTAATGACAACAAAAGGTGTTCCTAATATAATATGTGCCAAAACTATTCCCGTGTGAGTTGCTGCTAAACCAGCTTTTGCCATGAAAAAGAAAATTGCAACACCTGATATAATTAATGGAACAATCATTGGAGATATCAAGGTCGCCATTATCAATCCTTTATAAGGCATATGTCTACTGCTGAGTCCTAATGCAGCTAATGTACCTAAAATAATTGATCCAATTGTTGCAAAGATTGCAATTATGAAGCTATTTTTTGCCGCTAGTCCCCATGGATTTTTAGTTCCATAAATCATATCTTTATACCATCTCAAAGAAAATGCATCTGGATCAAGATTTTTCATTCCTTCAGAAAAAACTAAAAATTCTTCTGCATTAAACGACAAAGGAAAAATTACAAATAAAGGTGCAATCAAAAAGAAAAAAACAAAGGTACAAATAGTTAGATAAATGTAATGCCAAATTCTATATCTAGTTTCTGTATAACTTGGTAATGCCATAATTATCCTAATTTAATATTATCAACTCCAACCAATTTATTATAAATCCAATAAATAACCAAAACTCCTGTCAAAAGCATTAATCCCATTGCTGATGCAAAACTCCAATCAAGAGTTGTCTTCATATGAAATGCAATTTGATTACTTATTAAGGTCCCTGACGCTCCACCAACTAAAGCTGGGGTTATATAGTATCCTATCGCTAAAATAAAAACTAATAAACATCCAGCTCCTATTCCTGGAATTGTTAAAGGAAAGTAAACTTTCCAAAAAGCAACGAAAGGTGTTCCACCTAATGATTTTCCTGCTCTCATTAAACTTGGTGATATTGTTTTCATGACACTGTATAAAGGTAGAACCATAAAAGGTAATAATATTTGTGTCATCGCAACGTAAGTTCCAACTTTATTGTACATCATCTCTGGCCGATTATCGTCTCCAACCAAACCAATCATTACAAAAAAATCATTTACCAGTCCTTGCTGCTGCAACAAAATCATCCAACTTGCAGTCCTGACAAGCAAGGATGTCCAAAAAGGTAGTAACACACATATCATTAATAAATTACTGTACTTCATGGGAAGAGTTGCCAGTAAATGAGCTATTGGATAACCCATAAAAAAGCTAAAAAGTGTAACAAAAAAGGCTATTTCTAAAGTTCTAAGCCATAAAATTCTATGAATTCTTCTATCTTCATCTACTTGGGTTATACTACCATCAGAATCAAAGTACATATCCATCCCTTTTAAATACTTTGCTACAGTATAAGGAGGAGCAGTTCTTTTAATTGCTAACCAGTATTCAACATTTCTCCATCTCTTATGAAGTTTATTAATTTGTTCTTTTATACTAGCACTTTCATCAATTTTTTTTCTTTTGATTTGTCTAAAAAGCTTTTTGGTAATTGTATTAAAACCATTTTTTTCTTTATTTAATCTTTGTCCTAATTTTCCATGCTGTTGATTTTCAGCAAGTAATTTATAGTCTTCATAAAAACTCCGATAAACCTCCTCTGGAGGTAGCTCTTCTAAATTTTCCCATTTTTCCATAGCTTTAAAAGTTTTAGGAAGCATATTGGTAATCATTTTATCATCAACACTTCTCAAAAACATATCGCCTATTGGAAAAATATAAGTGATAACTAAAAATAACAGTAGTGGAGCAACAAGAAGAAATGCTTTAATTTTATTCTTCTTTTCTGCTTTTTTTAAACTGACCTCTAAAGGAATACCGTCAGTTGTTAAAATTTTTTTTGTTTCAGAGCTCATAAAAAAATAGGGCGGTTAACAATAACCGCCCTAAATATATTATATAAATTCAGCGTTTAAAACTGAAATTATAGTCCAGCTTTCATTGCTTCCCACTTCTCACTGATCTCAGTATTATTATCAGCCCAGAAGAATGGGTCTACTAAAAAGTAATTCTTAGTGTTTGCAGGAGCTGTTGGCATTGCTGGCATCATTTCAGTTTTACCATCTTTATACCATGGCTCACCAGCAGTAATTACATCAAGTGATGATTTTCTGTATGGTGCATAAGCAATATACTTTGCACTACCAGCTAACATTTCTGTGTTAGTCATCATAGCTAAAGCTTTTTTAGCATTTGCTTCATCTGGTCCACCTTTAACAAGTGCAAAATATTCGTAGTCAAGTCCTTGACCATCCCATACCTGAACAAGTGGTGCACCTTCACCAACTATTGCGTTAAAGAATCTTCCGTTCCATCCAGTTGCCATTACAACTTCACCACTCATTAAAAGTTCTGGTGGTTGAGCACCTGCAGACCAGAATACACATCCACCATTTGGATCTGTACATAATGCTTTGATTTTATTCATCGCTCTGTCGATTCCGCCATCTTCTAGAAGTTTTCTATATACTCTAGTTCCACCGTCACCTAATTTAACTCCATCTGCTGCTAAAGCGATTTCTAAATTAGTTAAAGCACTGTTATAGATAGCTCTTTTTCCAGGGAACTTTTTAGTATTAAAGAAATCTTTAATAGTTTTTGGTGTGCCTTTAACATTGTTTTTGTTGTAAGCATAGTTCCAAGAATATAGAATGTTACCTACAGCACATTCACTCGGCATTGGAGCAAAGAAATCTTCACTCGCTACAGTTCCATCTGGTGCTGCTGGGAAATCTTTGTCAAAATCAAATTTCACAAATAAACCTTCATCACATCCATTAATAGTATCGAATGCGAACAAGTCTATAATATCCCAAGTTATAGCACCTGCTTCTTTTTGTGCTTTGATTTCTGATAAACCACCAGAATAGTCAACCCAATTTATTTCTATTCCAAGTGCTTTAGCAGTAGGATCACCATACCCAAGCTTTTGAGACTCTGTGTAAGCTCCACCCCATGATGCTACTGTAACAGCAAAGGCTGAAGAAGTTAGAGATACAACAAAAGAAAGAGCAAGTAATAATTTACTTATTTTTCTCATTATTCCTCCGTTTAAACGTTGATATAAATTAATTTATATAAGTAAAAGTACAACAAATAGGGATGATTAAGTCAACAGCTGATTTTGTCATTAGATATGTGTATTAGATATATATATTTTAAATAAGATTATTTTGGGTCTAATGCTCTAGCATCAACACTATTCCAACCAATATTTATATCTTGACTAACTTTTAGTTCTAAATTGGATGTGCTGTTTGGTACTTTAAGAATAAACTCTGAACTTCCTAAAAGATTTAATCTAACTCTTGTATGATCACCATGATAGATTACTTCTTCAATCTTTCCGGTAAACATATTATCCATCTTGTCAGTTGGATTAATTAATGCCCTTTCAGGTCTCAATGATACTGTTGTTTTTTCTCCTTTTGACTTAACAGATATTGGGTTTGCTAGTATCTCTGAGTTAGTTAATTTAACTTTGCATTTGTCTTTGTCGATATCAATAACTTCACCATTGAAAGTATTGTTCTCACCTATGAACTCAGCAACAAAAGAGTTTACTGGTTTCTCATAAAGTTCAGCTGGATTTGAAAGTTGTTGAACCTTTCCATCATTAAATACTGCAATCCTATTTGACATAGTTAATGCCTCACTTTGATCATGAGTTACATATACAACTGTTACACCAATACTTTCATGAATGTGTTTGATTTCATATTGCATGCTTTCTCTTAAATTTTTATCTAATGCTCCTAGAGGTTCATCCATTAATACGACTGCTGGATCAAATACTAAAGCTCTTGCAACAGCAACCCTTTGTTGTTGACCACCTGAAAGTTGAGCTGGCATTCTGGTTTCAAAACCATTTAAAGAAACCATCGACAATGCTTTATCAACTTTTTTATCAATTTCATCTTTTTCAACTTTTCTTACTCTCAAAGGAAAAGCTAAATTTTCATAAACAGTCATATGTGGGAACAATGCATAGTTTTGGAAAACCATTCCTATACCTCTTTTATGTGGAGGAATATTCGAAATTATGTTTCCATCTAATAAAATTTCCCCATGTGTTGGTGTTTCAAATCCGGCTAACATCATTAAGCATGTTGTTTTGCCTGAACCAGATGGACCAAGCATTGTTATAAACTCACCTTCAGCAATATCTAATTGAAGATCTTTAACGACAAGAACTTTACCGTCATAACTTTTATCTACTTTATCAAATTTTACGAATTCTGGATTTTTAGACATAAAGGTGCATATAAAACATTTGTACAAATAGATTTCAATAGCTAATTAACTCTTAATATGGAGCTCTTTTGGAAAATTACAGAATAATTCTGATCCGTTCTCTGTAACTCTTATAGCTTCTGAAGCTTCAACACCCCAATCTCCAAACTGCATCACTGCTATCATATGAAAACAAACATTGGGCTCAAGCACTGTCATATCTCCTTTATAAATATTAAGTGTATGCTCGCCCCAATCAGGTGGATAACCAATTCCAATGGAGTAACCTGTTCTAGATTTTTTTTCTATTCCATACTTATCTAGAATTTTCCAAAAAGCTTGGGCAACATCATCTGCTGTATTTCCAGGTTTGATTGCACTAATTCCAGCATTCAGTGCTTCGATAGTTTTATTCATTGTATCAATCTTTAATTGATTAGGTTTTCCTAGCAGAACTGTTCTAGCCATTGGAGCATGATATCTCTTATAAACTCCAGATAATTCAATAATTGTAGCCTCTCCTTCTACAAATTTGTCTTGAGTTGCTGTTAAATGTGAAGCTGAAGTTCCTTTTCCTGTAGGAAGTAAAGTTGCAATACTAGAATACTCCCCACCAAATTCCTCTGTCCCATAAAATAAAGTTTTTTGAATTTCACCTACAACATCACACTGTCTAACACCTGGTTTAATTACTTCCATTGCAGTTATCATTCCTTTTTCTGATATTTTTGCAGCAGATTTCATAAAACCAATTTCAGCATCAGATTTAACCAACCTTGCCCAATTAACTAAACGATCACTATCCTTTATTTGTGCGTTTGGTAATCCCTGTTTAATTTTTTCATAACAGAATGCAGTAAAATAATGGGCATCCATTTCAACACCTATATTTAGTTTGTCCCACTTTCTCTCTTTAATTATTTCAACTAAATAATCATAAGGATGTTTCGGCCATTTGTGAATGTAATTTTCATCGTAAACAATAACACTTTCGTTTTTTAAGTAAGTTGTAATATACGCTCCACCAGCATCCTGTGCTCTTACAAAACATAAGGGTTCATCTGCATCTATATGAACAATAGCACATTGAGCATAATAAAATGACCATGCATCATAACCTGTTAAATAATTCATATTGTTAGTATCATGTGAAATTAAAAGTTCGATGCCTTTTTCCTGCATCATTTTTTGAACTTTTTTTAATCTTTGTTTGTATTCTTCTTTACTAAATGACATCAATTTACTTGGAATAATTTTCCAAACCCTTCTACTGAATTATTCTTTTTTATTTTTACAAGGGTATCCCAAATTAGTGCCTGATTACTGGATAATACTATAGTGTTTAATTTTTTTTCTAATTTATCAATAATTTCTAAAACTGGTAGAGCTGTACATGAAACAAATAAAGCATCAGCCCCATTTAAATCTATTTTTGATAATACTTCATACAAATAATCTTGATCAACTTTTCCAATGTCATAGTCATCTTGAATATCAAAATAAGAATTGGATGTAACTTCAAAACCTTCACTTTTAAAATAATCTAAAACATCATCATTTAATGTTTTACTGTAGGGTGTAAAAATTGAAACTTTTTTAATATTTAATTTTTTTAATGCTTTAATAGCTGCTGTGCTTGGTGTTGATACGTCTGCCATTGGTTTAGCTACTTTAACTTTTTCTTCAATTGAATCATGACCAGCAGCAATAGTTCCTGAAGTGCATCCATAAACTACGCAATCCAAGTCTTGATCAGGTAAAATATCTTTTGTAACATCAGTGATTTTATTAGACATTTTAATCAAGTTTTCTTTCGTGAGAGGGTTGTAACACTCAATACGATTAACAAAGAAATCGATTTTCTTATTTTTAATCACATTTATAAAATCTTTTTCAATCATAAAATCACTAGCAAGAGCAATTAAACCAACTCTAGGATTAGCTTGGCTGATAAATTTAGGATCTATTTTTGTTGAATTCATAAATTAAAAAGTGAATATATCATAAGTTCTTTAATAATCATTAATATTAAAATAGGCATGAATATAAAAGATACTTTTGTAGCCTCCTTGGTGCCTATTTTTTTAGGCTTCGGTTTTGTAATTGCAAAACCTGCTTTTGAATCTTTCCCCCCTATACTTTTAATGGGTATAAGATTTACATTTGCTGCATCATTATTAATTTGGTGGTTCCCAATACCAAAAGGATATTTAAAAAGAATATTTGCTGCATCATTAGTGGCTAACACGTTGCAATATAGTATTACATATACTGGTTTAGATTTAATTGATGCATCTTCAGCAGTTCTTTTGGTTCAGATGGAAGTTCCGTTTGGAGTTATATTTGCTTACTTTATGCTTAAAGAAAAACCAACAATTAGAGCTTTAGTTGGTATAGCTATCGCTTTTGTTGGTGTTTATATTTTAACTGGATCTCCCAACTTAGATGGAAAATTTATTGGAATTGGCCTTACAATTTTAGGGTCTGCTATATGGGCTCTTGGACAAGTTATGGTTAAACCTTTAAGTAAAGAAATAAATCCTTTGGCTCTAGTTGCATGGTTAGCATTATTCTCTGGGCCAATTTTAATAATGCTTTCTTCAATAATTGATGGAAATACAATTAATTATTTAACAAATGCCAAGATTGATCACTGGATCATTGCAATTTATATTGGTTTCATCATGCAACCAGTTACTTATGGTTGTTTCTATTATGTTTTAAAAAACAACCCACTTTATAAAGTGCTTCCTATCGTTACCATGGGTATACCCCCAACAGGTTTACTTGCTGCTATATTTCTTTTAGGTGAAAAACCAACACAAGAATTATTTATAGGTGGTGCAATAATAATAGTAGGTGTGATTTTAATTGTATTTACAAAAAATAAAAAAGAAGAGGAAATAAAATGAAAATAGGTTTTATTGGTTTAGGAAATGTAGGCGGTAAACTAGCTGGAAGCTTAATAAGAAACAATTTTGATGTTACTGTTAGAGAGATAGATGAAAGTTTAGCAAATGAATTTAAAAAGCTAGGTGCTAAGGTTGCAAAGTCTCCTAAAGAATTGGCAGAACAAACCGATCTAATTATCACTTCTCTTCCCTCGCCTGAAGTTTCCGCAGAGGTTATGGAAAGTGAAGATGGAATTTTAAATGGTTTATCAGAAAATAAAATTTGGTTAGAAATGAGCACAACAGATGAGGATGAGGTTAAGAGACTTGGAAATAAAGTGATATCAAAAAAAGCTATCCCACTAGATGGACCTGTTAGTGGAGGATGTCATAGAGCAGCCACAGGTAATATTGCTATATTTGTAGGAGGAGATAGAAAAGCTTTTGAAAAAATATTACCTGCCTTAACTGTAATGGGTAGAAAAGTTTTACATGCTGGGGAGTTAGGTAGTGCATCAGTTCTTAAAGTTATAACAAATTATTTGGCATCAGTTCATTTGGTAGCATTAGGTGAGGCATGGACTGTTGCAAAAAAATCAAATTTAGATTTAGCTAAAACATTTAAGGGTATTGCAGTTTCATCTGGAAACTCATTTGTTCATGAAACAGAAAGCCAGGTTATTTTGAATGGTTCATATAATATTAATTTTACAATGGATCTTGTTTTGAAAGATACGGGTTTATTCGATAATCTAGCTAAG
>CACAVT010000030.1 GCA_902536005.1 uncultured Pelagibacteraceae bacterium | reverse complement strand
AAGATAATTTCAAATATGTTGGTGATAATTTTGCATATGAGGCTAGATCAATTCATTATAATGGTAAAAAAAAATCAAAAGGTATTTATGGAAGTGCATCAAAGGAAGATTTAAAAGAATTAAAAGAAGAAGGTATAGATGCCCAGATGATTCCTTGGATAGATGAAAAAGAAAATTAGTTTTTAATAAACTTTGCTATATAATTTACGGATAAATCTCCAGAAATACTCCACTCATCCTTAATAACATTAAAATTCATACCCTCTAATTTTTTGAGAGATAAATCATACTTCATTAAAATTTTTTTAAGATCCTCAGGTTTAACAAATTTTTCCCATTCGTGTGTTCCAATTGGTAGCCACCTCAAAATATACTCTGCTCCAACAATCGCAAAAACATAAGATTTCAAAGTTTTATTTATTGTTGCAACAAACATTAGTCCATTTTTTTTCAAAAGTTTTGAGCATGACTTTAGAAAAAAATCTATATCTTCCACGTGTTCAACAATTTCCATATTTAAAATGACATCAAATTTTCTTTCAATTTTAAGTTTTTCTGGTGATGAACATAAATAATTAATTTTTAGCTTATTTTTTTTTGAATGAAGTTTTGCAATTTTTATATTTTTATCAGATGCATCAATACCTGTTACATTAGCACCCATTCTTGACATTGGTTCAGATAACAATCCGCCACCACATCCAATATCTAAAATTTTTATTCCTAATAAAGGTTTGGATTTATTTTTTAATTTGAAATTATTAATAATATTTTCCTTAATATATTTTATTCTTGTTGGATTAAATTTATGAAGTGGTTTGAATTTACCTTCTGGATCCCACCATTCATCAGCTATTTTAGAAAATTTATCTATTTCTTTTTTATTTATGCTAGTCATTGTGATAAATAGTTGACATAATAATTTAGATGTATTTTATCCATTATTTATTAAATATTATTAATTAAAGCTAGCATGAAAACAGTCGTATTAAAATTTGGTGGTACATCTGTAGGAAGCATAGATAGAATAAAAAAAGTATGTAAAATAATTGCTTTTTACAAAAAGAATAAAAACAAAGTAATAGTTGTTTCATCAGCAATGAGTGGTGTGACAAATGAATTGGTTAATAAATCTAAACTGATTAGTAATAATTTTGATACAGCAGAATACGATGCACTAGTCTCAACTGGAGAACAAGTTTCATGTGCACTTATTGCAGGAAGATTAAAACATAATGGGTTTAAATCAAGATCTTGGACATCTTGGCAATTACCTATTTTAACTGATGGTCCTCATTCAAGTGCAAGAATTAAATCAGTAGGCATTAAAGAACTGAATAAATATATTAAGTCAGGTGGTATACCCATAATCACTGGTTTTCAAGGTATTAGTGATAATTTTAGAATTTCTACTATAGGAAGAAGTGGATCTGATGCAACAGCAATTATGCTTGCAAAATTTATTAAAGCAGATGAGTGCATAATATATACAGACGTAGATGGCATCTCTTGGCTCAAAAGTAATGCAGCCTACTTCAGTTCAAGATGCAAAGTTAAATAAAATTGATATTAAAGTTAAATCCTCTTTTGTTTCAAAAAGTGGAACTTTAATAACAGGTTCAAAAAAGACTTTTAGTAATCAAATTATAACTGGAATTTCCTCAACAAAAAATGATGCTAAAATTACAATTGTAGGAGTTAAGGATAGACCTGGGGTAGCGGCATCAATTTTTAGACCATTATCTAAGAATTTAATTAATGTTGATATGGTTGTTCAAAATATCTCTCAAAATGGAAAAGAAACAGATTTAACATTTACAATTAAGTCTGAGGATTTGAAAAAAACTGAGAAGTTAATAAAAAGAAATAAGTCAATATCATATAAAAAATTGTCTTTTGATAAAGATTTGTCAAAAGTTTCTATTATTGGAGTAGGAATGATAACTACACCTGGAATAACTTATAGGATGTTTCAAGCATTAGCTTTGAAAAAAATAAATATTCTTGTTATATCTACCTCTGAAATAAAAATTTCGGTACTTATTTCCTCTAAGAATGTTAAAAAAGCTATAGCGGTCTTACATAAAGAATTTAAATTAGACTAATATTATGAGCCTTAGGCCTTTTAGAAATATTGATAGAAAAAAAACTAAAGTAATTAATGTAGGTGATGTAAAAGTTGGAGGAGATAATCCAATTTCAGTTCAATCAATGACCAATACATTGACAACTGATGTGTCAGCAACAATAAAACAAATTCAAGAAATTCATGAAGAAGGTGCTGATATTGTAAGAGTGTCTTGTCCAGATGAAGACTCGTCAAAAGCTTTAAAAGAAATCACCAAAAATGTTCAAATTCCTGTAATTGCTGATATTCATTTTCATTATAAAAGAGCTATTGAAGCTGCAGAGAATGGCGCAAAGTGCTTAAGAATAAATCCAGGAAATATTGGAGATAAAAAAAAAATTTATGATGTTTTAAAAGCCGCAAAAGATAATGATTGTTCAATTAGAATAGGAGTTAATGCTGGATCTTTAGAAAGAGATATTCTTGAAAAATACAAAGAACCGTGTCCAGAGGCATTAGTAGAAAGTGCTTTGAGAAATGTAAAAATTTTAGAGGATGAAGATTTTTTTAATTTTAAAGTAAGTGTTAAATCTTCAGATGTATTTTTATCAATTGCAGCTTACAGACAACTCTCTAAGGTCATGAATTACCCATTACATTTAGGAATAACAGAAGCAGGGGGCTTTGTTACTGGCAGTGTTAAGTCTGCTATAGGTCTTGGATCACTACTCTTGGATGGTATTGGCGATACCATAAGGGTATCTTTATCTGATGACCCTGTAAAAGAAGTCAAAATTGGAAATGAAATTTTAAAGTCGTTGGGATTAAGAAACAGAGGAGTAAAAATTATATCTTGCCCATCATGTGCAAGGCAAGCTTTCCAAGTTATTGATACAGTAAAAATACTAGAGGAAAAATTATCCCATATAAAAACTCCAATAACACTGTCTATTATAGGCTGTGTTGTTAATGGCCCAGGCGAGGCTGCCTTGACTGACATTGGTATAACTGGGGGTGGAAAAGGAAATAATATGCTTTATTTATCAGGTGTTCAAAGTGAAAAAGTTTTAACTAGTGAGATTATAAATAAAGTAATTTCAGAAGTTGAAAAAAAGGCAGCAGAAATAGAAAATAAATAAAAAAATGATACCATCAAAAACAATTGAAGAGCTAATTGAAAAACATTCAGCTTTAGAAAAAGAGCTTTCTTCAGGGGAAATAGATAAAAAATTGTTTGCAGAAAAATCTAAAGAATATTCAGATATTAATGAAATTATACATGTTGCAAAAAAACATATTTCTTTTGAGAATGATAAAAAGGAATTAGAGAAAATTTTAAATGATCAAGCATCAGATGATGAACTAAAAAAAATGGCTGAAACAGAATTAACTGATTTAAATTTACAATATGAAATTAATGAAAAAAAATTAAAATTATTTTTATTACCAAAAGATGAAGCAGATAAAAAAAATGCGATTATTGAAATTAGAGCAGGAACTGGTGGTTTAGAGGCAAGTTTATTTGCTTCTGATTTATTTAAAATGTATGAAAAAGTTAGTCATAAAAAAAAATGGATTTTAGAATTAATATCAATTTCAAGAAGTGATGCTGGAGGTTTAAAAGAGGTTATAGCTTCTATTAAAGGAAGAAATATTTATTCTACATTAAAATATGAGAGTGGAGTACATAGAGTTCAAAGAGTTCCAGACACAGAAACTCAAGGAAGAGTTCATACATCGGCAGCAACAGTAGCTGTATTACCTGAAGCTGAGGAAGTTGACCTAAAGATTAATGACTTTGATTTAAGAATTGATGTTTTTAGAGCAGGAGGTCCAGGAGGACAATCGGTTAATACAACAGATAGTGCAGTTAGAATTACTCATATACCAACAGGTTTATCTGTATCCCAACAAGATGAAAAATCACAACACAAAAATAAAGCCAAAGGTATGAAAATTTTAAGAGCACGTTTATATGAATTAGAAAGGTCAAGAATAGACCAAGAAAGATCTCAAGATCGTAAGACAAAAATTGGTACAGGAGACAGATCAGAAAGAATAAGAACTTATAACTTTCCTCAAGGAAGAGTTACAGATCATAGAATAAATTTAACTCTTCATAAATTAGATGAATTTTTAGAAGGAGAAGTGTTTGATGAAATGATTGAATCTTTGACTTTACAAGCGCAAGAGGAAAGTCTTAGCAACTTATAATAATATATGAATATTAATTTGGCTATTAAAGAGGGTTCAAAAATTTTAAAGAGTAAATTTATACCTAACCCTATATTGGATGCTGAAATTTTAATGGCAAAAACAATTAATAAAGATAGAAATTATATTTTACTTAACTCTAGTAATCCTATTAATAAAAATGATTTAAATAATTTTTATAAGTTAATTGAACAGAGATCTTTAGGAAACCCAGTGTCATATTTAACTAAAATAAAGTCTTTTTGGAATTCGGATTTTTTTATTTCAAATGATATATTAATACCAAGGCCTGATACAGAGTTGGTTGTTGAAAATATATTAAGGTTAACAAAACAAAAAAGTAAAATTAATATTTTAGATATAGGTGTTGGTTCAGGCTGTATTATTGTATCAATTTTAAAGGAGAGAGCAAATTTTCGTGGAACTGGTATAGACTTAAGTAAAAAATGTTTAATTATAAGTAAAAAAAATGCAATAGCTCACAAAGTTAGTTCTAGATTAAAATTATATAAATCAGATGTTGACAAATTCAATTTAGGAAAATATGATTTAATTGTATCTAATCCTCCTTATATTAAAACTTGTAAATTAAAATATTTGGAAAGAGATGTTGCTGAATTTGAGCCAAAAATAGCGTTAGATGGTGGATTGGATGGTTTGTCAGAAATCAGAAAAGTAATTAAAAAATCTTCTGAACTGATAAAAAAAAGTGGCAAACTTATTTTAGAGATCGGTTTTGATCAAAAAAATAAAGTTATTAATTTATTAAAAAAAGAAGGTTTTTATTTAAATAGTACCCATAAAGATCTTGCTGATAACGATCGGTGCATTGTAAGTACAAAAATATAAAAAGTTAATACCATGGTAACATTTAGAAATAACAACAATAATAATAGAAGAAGCAATTTTAGAAGAAATGGTAGGAATTTTAAACCAAACGGGGATAATTCTAAATTTGGTTCTAATTTTTCAAATAATGATAATTTTAAAAGAAAAGCTCCTGGTAGAAATAATCATAATGCACCAAAATTAATTGAGAAATATAATGATTTAGCTAGGGAAGCTTTATCCAATGGAGATAAAATTTTATCAGAAAACTATTTGCAGCATGCTGACCATTTTACAAGGATACTAAATGAAAAAGAAAGTTTTAGAAGAGAAAAATTTTCTGATAATAGAACTGAAAATAATTCTGTGGCTAATGAAGAAAATAATGAAAATTCTGATCATAATTCATCAAAAGTTTTAACAGAAGATTCTGGTAATGAGTCAAAAATTGAGGAAAACGCTTAACCTCAAGTAGATATAAATTAGTTTATCCCAAGTATTTTTTCAGATTTAAGCACATCTATTTTTATCTTATTAGTTTCAAATAATTTTCTTTCCTTACCTTTTAAGATTTTGCCTGAAGGTAATTTTAATTTTTGTGAATTAACTTTCTTTCCGTTTACTATTACTTCATAATGAAGGTGCGGACCAGTAGACTTACCAGTTGAACCTACATAACCAATAGTTTGCCCTTGTTTAACTCTTACTCCAGGTTTTATACCACGCGCAAATTTTGACATATGTGCATAAACAGTTTGATAAGTTGAATTATGTTTGATTTTTACACAGTTTCCTCCTCCTCCACACCATCCAGCTTTTTTAATAACTCCATCACCAGATGCCATTATAGGAGTTCCCATAGGTGCAGCAAAATCAGTACCTCTATGCATTTTATTGTAACCATCTATAGGATGTTTTCTCATTCCAAATGAAGAAGAAAGTCTTGCTCCATTAATTGGAGTTTTCATTAATGCTTTTTTTACACTTTTTCCATTCTTATCATAGTGCCCTTCACTTTCCTTATTCTCAAAATAATATAAATCATTATCTTGTCCGCTGAGCTTAAGATTTGCATAAATTATATCTCCCGTTTCAACAGTCTCGTTTTTTTCATTTAAAAATATTTCATACATAATTTGAAATTTATCATTTTTTCTTATATCTCTTTGAAAATCTACTTGAAATCCATAAATTCCAGCAAATTCAACAATTGTATTTGCAGGAATATCTTGGTCAGTTGCTGACTTATACAAACTTTGATTTAATTTTCCACCTTCAACAATTATTATATCTCCAAACTTAATTGATAATTTATTTAGATTAATTTTAGGTCCTGCTTTACCAATTGCCATTATTACTCGTCCCCAATTTGGGTCTTCTCCGGCAATTGCAGTTTTTACTAATGGAGAATTTGCAACTGAGAAAGCAATTTTTTTTGCATCTATCTCATTTTTACATTTACTAACATTTATTGAAATAAATTTTGATGCTCCTTCACCATCTAAAACAACTCTTTTAGCTAGATTTAAAAGAACATTATTTAGAGCTTTGTCAAAATTTTTGATTTTATTTTCATTTATACTTTTCACTTGATAATTTTTTACTTCATTAGTTGCAAAAATAGTTGCCATGTCGTTGGTACTAGTATCACCATCACAAGAAATAGCGTTAAATGTATTAGTTATATTTTTTTTTAATAGCTTCCCTAAAATATCATTAGATAAGGTTGCATCAGTAAATATATATGCGAGAGTCGTAGCCATATTTGGATATATCATTCCTGATCCTTTTGCTATTCCATATATTTTTACTTTTTCACTTCCAATATGACATTCCTCCATAGCTAATTTTGGCTTCGTATCCGTGGTCATGATTGCAAGTGCTGCCTTCATCCAAATAAATTTATTTTGGGTGTAACGAATTTTATTTATTAAATTTGGAATATTTTTAGAAATTTTTTCATATGGAAAGATTTCTCCAATAGTGCCGGTGCAACCAAAAATTATATTTTTTGTAGAAATTTTCTTAGGATTTTCCTCATCCTCTTCTTGTTTTTTATTTAATTGTTTTGCAGTTAAATCTGCTATTTTTTTTAAACTTTCATAACCTTGCCTTCCTGTGAAAGCATTTGCATTTCTTGTATTTACTATAAGAGAATATATTTTTTTTGGTCTTTGGTTGATATTCCATTTTATATTTTCAGATACTATTTTTGACTGAGTATAAACAGAAGCGTAATTCGCGCCTTCTCTGAAATAGAACATTGTTAAATCATCTCTGATATCTTTATATAAATTTGCGGAAACAACTGAAATTGAAAGACCATCTAAATGATCAAGGTCTTGAAAATCAATCATTTTAGTATTTTTTGATTGAGATGATAAAAAATTTGTTAAATTAATTCCCATATTGTTTAAATTATTTATTTAATACATATATTAAACAATATAAGTAAAGAATAAATCAAATAGTAATGTTTAACCCATTAAATTTAATAACAAAATTTATCAAATCTAGTAATCAAAAAGAGCTTGATAGAATTAATAAAATTGTTGAAAAAATAAACTCATACGAGGAAGATTTTAAAAATTTAAATGACGACGATTTTCCAAAAAAAACTAATGAATTTAGAAATCAGTTAAAAGACGGAAAAACTTTAGATGAGTTACTTCCAGAGGCTTTTGCTTTAGTTAGAGAAGCTGCCAAAAGAAGACGTAACGAGAGACACTTTAATGTTCAGTTAGTTGGAGGTGTTGCTTTGCATGAGGGTAAAATTGCTGAAATGAGAACTGGAGAAGGAAAAACTTTAACAATCACTTTAGCTGCTTACTTAAATGCCTTAAGCGAAAAAGGTGTTCATATAGTTACTGTTAATGATTATCTTGCAAAAAGAGACTCGATAGAAATGGGAGAGATATATAATTTTCTAGGTCTAACTTCTGGATTTATTAATAATTATCAAGATGATACTGAGCGTAAAAAAAATTACAAATGTGACATTACATATGCAACTAACAGTGAATTAGGTTTTGATTACCTACGAGATAACATGAAATTCTCTGAGGAACAAATGGTTCAGAGAGATCATAATTTTTCAATAGTAGATGAGATAGACTCTTGTTTGATTGATGAAGCAAGAACACCTCTGGTTATATCTGGTGCTGCTGAGGATAAAACAGCTCAATATTTAGCAATTGATAAACTCATTAGAATTTTAAACGATAAAGATTATGAGATAGATGAAAAAGAAAAAAGTGTTCTATTAACAAACGACGGAATAAATAATGTAGAAAAACTTTTTTCTAATGCTGGAATTTTAAAAAATAATAATTTTTATGATCCAGAAAATTTACATTTAGTTCATCACGTTAATCAAGCATTACGTGCAAATCATTTATTTGAAAAAGGAAGAGATTATATTGTAGCTGATGGAAATCTTAAAATTATTGACGAACTTACTGGAAGAATTTTAGAGGGTAGGCGTTTTGGAGATGGTTTGCATCAAGCTCTTGAAGCTAAAGAAAAAATACAAATTCAGGCTGAAAACCAAACATTAGCCTCAATAACTTATCAAAATTATTTTAAACTTTATAAAAAAATATCTGGTTGTACTGGTACAGCTGTTACAGAGTCTGAGGAATTTTTTGAAATTTATAATCTGCCTGTTGTTGTCATTCCTACAAATAAAGAAATGATCCGAAAAGATTTTAATGATTTAATTTTTAGAACTGAAAAAGAAAAGAATGAAGCTATTATAGAAAAAATAATTGAAAGAAATAAATTAGGTCAACCTATTTTAGTATTTACCTCAAGCATTAATAAATCTGAAGTTTATTCAAATTTATTAAATCAAAAAAATATTAAACATGTAGTGTTAAATGCAAAAAATCATGAAAATGAGGCTGAGATAATTGCAAATGCGGGAAAAGAAAATTCATTAATTATTACAACAAGTATTTCGGGAAGAGGAGTTGACATTCAACTTGGTGGTAAGAAAGGTTCTATTCCAGAAGACCAACTTAAAATAGATAAAGATAAAATTAAATCTTTAGGCGGTTTATTTGTAATTGGAACAGAAAGAATGGAGTCTAGAAGAGTCGACAACCAGGCAAGAGGAAGATCTGGAAGACAGGGGGATGAAGGTGGTTCAGTATTTTATGTTAGTCTTGAAGATGATTTAATGAGAATTTTTGGATCAGAGTCTATGAATACTATGCTAGAAAAACTAGGACTCAAAGACGGTGAAAGTATTGATCATCCATGGATTAATAAAGCATTAGAGAGAGCTCAGCAGAAAGTTGAAGCTAGAAATTTTGATATAAGAAAAACACTAATTAAATTTGATAATGTTCTAAATGATCAAAGGCATGTTGTATTTTCACAAAGAAAAAATGCGATGAATAGTGAAAATATCTTTGATTATTCAGATGAATTTTTAAAAGAAATAACTGATGATTTAATTAATTTAAAAATTTCAAATTTATCCAATCCAAAAAGTAATGAATTTTATAACAAAACAAAGCAAATAATTGGAAAAAGTTTTGAAGAAACTGAGTTTAAGAATTTAATTGAAGCTAAAGATAATGATTTTAGAAAAAAAATTTCTGACAAATTCCAAGAAACAAGAAACGAGCGTATTAAACTTCTGGGGGATAGTCATGCTAAAGAAATAGAAAAAAGAATTTTTCTTCAATCAATCGATTTAAATTGGAAATCACATATTCAGTATTTGGAGCAA
>CACAVT010000029.1 GCA_902536005.1 uncultured Pelagibacteraceae bacterium | reverse complement strand
CATCTTTAAAGAAATCATCTTTATAAGTTAGTGACTTGTGCCATTGAGAAGCACAAAGTGCATACTGTGAATTTTTACCATGCTGTTTAGATAGCTTAGCAGCATCACAGTGAGTCATAGCTAACATTGGAACATCAACTTTCATTTCAGCAATTTGTCTGATCGCAGTTAATGCACCTTTTGTGTGGCCTGATACAACAAGTACATCTGGTTTCATCTGTTTTACTTTAACCAAAGTAGCAGCCATATCATTTAGCTCTTTAGGCAATTTATCGTCGATTATGATTTTAGAACCAGTTCTTTCTGCAGCATCTAAAATACCTAATCTAACATCCTGTGAAAATGCATCTTGTTCAAACGCTTGTGCAATTCTTACTGGTTTTCCACCATTTAACTCAACTGCTGTTTCGATAGCAACATCAAGATATAAGTTAGCTGGAGCTAATACAGCAAATAGATATTTGTAACCTTTTGTAAACAAAGATCTAGATGCACCATTTGCTTCAACCATTGGAACACCATACTTTTCAGTCACTGGCGCAATTGCCTTAGTTAAACCTGAACTGTAAGGGCCAAGCATAAACTCAACACCATCTTGTGAAATTAATCTTTCTGCAAGCTGTGCAGCTCTCTTAGGGTTTGATTCATCATCGTAATAAATAATGTCAAACTTATAAGTCTTTCCACCAACTTTAACACCACCCATGCTGTTAATTCTGTCAACGGCCATGTTGTAACCATTTTGAGTATGAACACCATTAGATGAGTATTTACCAGTTAGGGAAATAGCAGCACCTAAAATAATTTTGTCACCAACAACTTTTGCAAATGATGCAACTGAAGTTGAGAATAAAATTACTAATGCAGAAACAAAACTTAAAATTATTTTATTTAATCTCATTTTATTTCCTCTTTAATTAATTAATTATATAATGATTAAATAAAGAAATTTTATTTTATGCAAGTGGCAATAAAGGCCAAATCTAATTAATATTGTTGAGTTATAACAATTATTACGGCAATAATTACTAAAACACTCGCAGAAATTGTATTAATTGTTTTTGGATTAGCAGTTATCCACTTTATTAATTTTTGTGCAAGCATTGCATAGCCAATCAAAGATAAAAAATCTAAAACGATGTAAGTTGAAATTAAAATTAAAAATTGAACCAATAGATTAGAATTAAAATCAATAAATTGAGGAAAAATAAAAGGAAAAAACATCCAAGCCTTAGGACTTGTACCAGCAACTAAAAAACCATCTCTAAAAAAAGATAAGTTACTTTTTTCTATTTCTCCTTCGCTTGAAATACTTTTTGGTCGAGATTTATAAATATCATAAGCTAAATATAATAAATAAATTATTCCGATCCATTTAAACGCATTAAGTATCATTGAGTTCTCTGAAAAAAAAGATCCAATGACAAAAATAACTAAAGTTGCTTGAATCAAATTTGCTGTTACATCACCTAAAGCAGACCATATACATTTTCCAACACCGTAATTCATTGAATAAGAGATAATTACAATCCTAGGAGTTCCAGGTGTAATAAATAAAAAAATAATTATCTGTAGATAAAGTATAAAATCTAGGGGGAGCATATAAAAAGATAGTCCTTAAAAACCGGGAGCTAAAGATGGCTAAGAAGGACTATCTGATACATAATATCAGAGGCTAAAAAAAATGCATTAAATATTTTTTTCAAATATAAAGGATTTATGAAAAAAAAAGGTCATAGGCCAATTACCAGAGTCAAAAATCCTGAGCCCAAAATGGACGATCCAGATTGGATCATTTGGGCAGCCTGGGCAGATAGGATCACTTTCGAGGAAATTGAAAAAAAACAGGGAAGAAAGAATCTGATGTAATTAAAATTATGCGAAGATCTCTAAAACCATCGTCTTTCAGGTTATGGAGAAAAAGAGTAAATCAAAAAAGTATAAAACATCGAAAAAAATTTGAATATTCTAGAAAAGAAATAGCTAGTAAAATTAAAAAAGGTGACTATCTATAGTTTATGAAAAAAATTACAATGTACACAGGTCCGCTATGTAATTATTGTGAGGCTGCAAAAAGATTATTAGCTAGAAATGATGCGCCATATAATGAAATTGATATTTCAAAAGTTGATGGAGCAATGGATGAAATGATTAAAAAGTCTAATGGAAAAAGAACTATTCCACAAATTTTTTTTGATGACCAGCATATTGGTGGTTATGATGAAGTAAGAGCATTAGAAAAAGAAAATAAACTTCAAGATCTTTTAAATAATTAATTCCATTCTTCTAAAGCTAATTGTTTCTTAGCTAAAGAGCTTAAATCTTTTAATTTAACTCTATTTTTATATTTAATTTCAAAATCTTCAGACGCAAAATCTGGTGGACTCTTTCCTTCTAAAAATTTTTTTGATTGTTTTACCGTATAATCTAGATTTTTTTTACAATAAGGTGTTGCACCAACGTAAACAACATTTGAATAATTTTTTCCTGAATGCTTGTCTTCAACGGCATGAACAACATCTGGATGCCACCAAACAGTGTCACCTGGCTTCATTTTTGGAATTGAAACTAAACCTTTTAACAGTAATGAATGATAATCTTTATTTACTGATAAAGCTCTACCAAGTTTTGATCCACACAATTCATTTTCTTCAACATCATCTAATAATGCTCTGGTTAAAACATAAGCAATTCCTTTAGCAATAGGTATTAATTGTAAAGTTCCATCACTTGGTCCTTGTTCTGTTAAAGCAGTCCATCCTTGAAATGTTCTAAATACATGTGCAACCGCAGGAGACTCAAACTCTATTGTTCTATCTCTATACTGTGCTTCAAATGGATTATATTGTTCAAAGTTGTCAGAAAATATATCTCTATAAATTTTTTGATAATGACTATCGGTCCATCTTTCAATAGATCCAGCATCGCAATGAGGAGAAAGTCCCAAAGTATCATCACCTGGCTCTCTTCTTCTTACTCTATCTGCATAAGACAATTCTTTATTTGGATCAAAAACTTTATATTCAGAGTTTTCAAATAACCAAAGATTATTTAGCCATTTTTTTACTTTAGCCATTTGCTCTGAGTGTCTTATTTCTATTTGAGCTTTAGACCAATAAAGGCCGTATATTTGGGGTTTACCTGATTTAAGATCACTAAAATATTTATCTAAATCAGCTTTCTTCCTTTGATCATCGTAATAATTATTTTCATCAATATACTTCTCTAATTCTAAATTTAAATTTTCAATAAATTTGTCTTCAAAAACATCTCGGATTATTACACAGCCTCTTTTTTTTATATCTGCTATTACCTTTGTGTTTTTTTGATCTAGCTCATTAATACTAATTTCTGGAATTATAGATTTATTGTTTTTTTTGAGATTTAATATTTCTTGTATTTCAGTTTCTATGAACTTTTCAATTTTGGCGAAATTTTCTTTATAATTTGTTGAGTGATTTCTTAGCTCTTCTTTAACTTTCTCAATATCAATATTTTCAAACATTAAATTTAGCTCTTAGGTTTAAAAACTAAACATACCCCATTGTTACAAAATCGTTTTCCTGTAGGCTCAGGTCCATCATCGAATATATGGCCATGATGGCCTCCACATTTTTTACAATGATATTCAGTTCTTGCATAACCTATGTGGTGATCTGTTTTGGTTTCAAATACGTCTGGCAAAGATTCATAAAAAGAAGGCCAGCCTGATCCGCTCTCATATTTTGTTTTTGAATCAAATAATTTTTCACCACAGTTTGCACAATGAAAACTTCCTTCCCTTTTTTCATGATTAAGTTCACTTGATCCAGCACGTTCAGTACCTTCCTCAAATAAAATTAATTTTTGCTCAGCAGTTAAATTTGGATTTATTTTTTTTGTCATGATCCTATATATTTAGCACAAGATTGATGTAACATAGAGTGTAATTCAACAAGTTTATTAAAATCTTTATTATAACCACCACCCAAAACCCCGCAAAATGGTATTCGTCTAGAAAAAAAGTTTTCTACTACTAGCTCATCTCTTAATTTAATACCCTCATCAGAAATTTTTAATTTTCCTAATCTGTCATTAAAATGAATATCGACACCAGCTATGTAAAAAATGAAATCAAAATTTTCTTGATTTAACTCATTTAAATAATGTTTAAGTGTTTTGATATAAGCATCATCCTCTAAATTATCCTCTAGCTCCACATCTAAATCACTGTTTGATTTTTTTGCTGGATAATTTGTTTTAGAATGCATACTGAATGTAAATACACTTCTATTATCTTTAAAAATTTCTGAATTACCATTTCCTTGATGAACATCTAAATCAACAATTAAAATTTTATTAGCAAGACCTCTATTAAGTAAATAATGTGACGCAACTGCAACATCATTAAATACACAATAACCCGCTCCTCCATGATAACTTGCGTGGTGGCTGCCACCAGCAGTATTACACGATATGCCATAATTGATTGCAAGTTTAGATGCTAAAACAGTACCACCTGTAGCAACTAATGACCTTTGAACAACACTATCAACAAGTGGAAATCCAATTTTTTTTACTCCCTCTTTGCTTAAAGTTTTATTTTTAATGTCTAAAATATAATTTTTTGCATGTGCGTAGCTTAATGTTTCAAATGAGCAAGGTGATGGTTTATGAAATTTTTTTACTATTTTATTTTGGATTAAGTAGTTTGCTAATTCACCAAATTTATTAATAGGAAATTTATGATCATCGCCAATTTTAGCAAAATAATCCTCGTGATTAACAATAGGTAACTCCATGGTTACTCTAGAACTCTGATAGGCTTTCCATTTACACAAGCCTCTAATCCTTCGATCATTTGATTATAAAAAATACTATAATTTTCAGCTGTGACATAACCAATGTGTGGAGTAAGCAATGCATTTGGTAAAAATCTAAGCTTATTATTTTCAGGTAAAGGCTCATTTTCATATACATCAATTCCTGCACCTGCAATCACATTAGTTGATAAAGCAATGATTAAATCATCTTCATTTATAATAGGTCCACGAGATGTGTTTATCAAAAAAGCTGTTTTTTTCATTTTATCTAGTTCTTTTAAAGTAATACAGTCTTTGTATCTTTCGCCTCCTTGAACATGAACTGAAATAACATCAGAATTTGTAATTAAATCTTCTTTACTGCAAGGTAATACATCTAATTCTTTACACTTATCTAAGTTAAGATTTTCACTCCAAGCCATCACTTGCATTCCAAAAGCTTTTCCAATTTTAGCAACTTCAGTTCCCACTCTACCCAAACCAATTAAACCTAAAATTTTTCCCTTTAATTCTACACCTATAGTTGTTTGCCAATAACCTTGGTACATATTATCAATCTCTTCTTTAAAATTTCTAGCTAAACCAAGAATTAATGCCCACGTTAATTCTGGTGTTGGATTAACATTTATATCTGTACCGCAAACTATAATTTTTCTTTTCTTAGCAGCCTCTAAATCAATAGATCTATTACGTAATCCACTTGTGATTACAAATTTTAAATCATCTAAATTATCAATTAAATTTTTTGTGATTGGAGTTCTTTCTCTCATTATTAACAAAGCTTCAAAATCTGCTAACTGATCAATTGCATCTGCTTCATCTAAAAAAGGTTCGCTAAAAATCTTAAACTCATATTTCCCAGATAGTTTTTCTAAATCTACAAACTGTTGGGCAACGTTTTGGTAATCATCTAATATAGCAACTTTAAGCATTTTTAACTTTCTTATTTGATAACAATATTCCTGTAATAATAAAACAAGCGCCTAAAATATGATAAAACATAAATTTTTCACTAAAAAAAATCATCGCCATTATTGCGCTCAAAATTGGCATTAGATGTAAAAAAACACCAGAACGATTAGCACCAATCATAGATATTCCTTTTATCCATAAAATAAAAGATGCCAAACCTGGAAACAAAACCACGTAAGATAAAATTAAAATAAAAGGTAATTCTAAATTAATCCTAAAGCCAATTTGATATTCAATAAAATAAACTGGTATCAAAAATATTAAACCAAATGTAATTACTACTTGAAGTAATGATATTTGATTTAACTCATATTGTTTTCCCTTTAACAATGTTGAATATAATGCCCATGAAAACATTGCTATCACCATTGTAATATCGCCTTTATTGAAATCTAAATTTTTTAATATTTCCAAATTTGCTTTTGTAATAATCACAATTACACCAACAAAAGAAAATACTACCCCTATAATTTGAAAAATATTTGTCTTTTCAATTTTTAAAATTGAAGAAAACAACATAATCATCACAGGTATCGTTGAAATCATTAAAACTCCACTAATCACCTGAGTAAAATTTAACGAATAGTAAACAATTGAATTAAATACTGTAATACTTGTAACTCCCAAAATAATGAAAAGCTTATAGTTTTTAATTATATAGTTTCTTTTCTCTAATATTTCAGGAATTGTAAAAGGTGCTAAAATCAACCAAGCAAAAAGCCATCTGTAAAAATTTAGTGAAAAAGGTGGAACTTCATAAAAACTTGCAAGTTTACCTACAACAAAATTTCCTGCCCAGAAAGTTACTGTTAAAAATAGATATAAATAAGCTAAAAAATTATTATCTTTAGTCACTTAACTAAATCTAAGCGAACTATAAGGTTTTAAATCTAAATTTGTATTTTCGTTCGCTATCATCCCTGAAACAATCTTTCCAGAAATTGGACCTAAAGTCCATCCTAAATGATGATGCCCAAAACAATAATAAATATTTTTGTAATTTTTTGATGGCCCCATAACAGGTAAAAAATCTGGTAAAGTTGGTCTAAATCCTAGCCACTCATCCTCATGTTCAGGTAAATCACCAAGCATATATTTTGCATTACTAATTAAATTTTTAACTCTTGATTTAGATAATGGATTGTCTAAGCCACCAAATTCTACAGTTCCAACAACTCTTAAACCTTGTTCCATCGGTGTAATTCCAAATCCACGGTTAGAAAAAATTACAGGTCTACTTAATAAATGATCGCAATTTTTAAAATGAACATGATACCCACGCTCTGTATCTAAAGGTATCTTTTCACCAAGATTGTCTGTTAATTTTTTTGAAAAAGCTCCACAAGCTATTACTGCTTTATCAAAAACGTAATCTTGTGTTTCAGCTTTTAAAACTGGTTTTTCTTCATCAAAACTTATATCTTTAATATTTACTTTGTTAAATTTTCCACCTTTTTGCAAAAATAAATCAAATAATTTTATAAGAATTCTTTTTGGATTTCTTGCATGTCTTGCATAAGGATAATAAACGCCTGCATGGTAAAATGGTTTAATATGTGGTTCAAGATCGTGTATTTCTGCTTTAGTAACCAATTGTTGTTCAACTCCTAATTCTTCCCTTACTCTGATTTCTAATTCTCTACTTTTTAAATCTTTATCATTCCAAATATAAAGAATACCTTTGTTTTCAACTAAGCCTTCCAAATCAATTTCTTCGAACAATTCATCATAAGCTGGTAAGGCTAAATCTAAAATTTGGTGCATATTTTTAGCAGTATGCATCATCTTAGTCTTGGTTGTATTCATTATAAACTTTAAAAACCAAGGAATCATTTTAGGAACATAATTCCATTTTAAAGCAAGTGGACCTGAAGAACTAAGCAACATTGCAGGCACATCTGCTAGAACGTCAGTTCTATTTAAAGAAAGAGATGCATAAGGCGAAAAGTGACCTGCATTACCATAAGATGCAGCCTGGCTACCAGGATTATCTCTATCAAAAATAGTTACGTTGAAACCTTTTTTTTGAAGAAACAAAGCATTAGATACACCTTGAATTCCAGCTCCGACTATTCCTACTTTAAGATTTTTATTCATAAAATTGTTATACAAGTAAATATTTAATTTTCAGAGTGACAAATTATGCAATCATTTGTTTATGATTAATTTTTGCACTTAATACTATACCAAAACCAATCATAGTAGCTAACATTGAAGAACCTCCATACGACATGATGGGTAATGGAGAACCAACTATAGGTAGCAGACCCAAAACCATGGATAAGTTTACTACAATATAAATAAAGATTGCAAAAGCATAACCAAAACAAAAAAGTCTAGCAAAATTACTTCTTGAAATTGCTCCTATTCTTACAATTCTAAAAATTATTATTGAGTATAATATCAAAAGACCAACTGAGCCTATAAAACCAAACTCTTCAGAAAATAAAGTAAATATAAAATCTGTATGTTTTTCAGGTAAAAAATCTAAGTAACTTTGGGTTCCTTTTAAAAAACCTTTTCCGTTAAGGCCACCTGAACCAATAGCTATTTTTGACTGTATTATTTGATATCCAGCACCTAATGGATCTCTATCTGGATCTAAAAAAGTTAATATTCTAAGTTTTTGATATGGTTTAAGAAATGAGATTATAAATGGAAGCGAAATTAAGAAAGTGATAAATGAATATATAAAATATTTAATTTTCATACCTCCTAGCCATAATATAATTAATCCACTTAAAGCAATTAATATAGATGTACCAAGATCAGGTTGAGAAATTACAAAAATTATTGGAATTATTATAATCGATAACACAATAGTTATACTAGTAAATGAATTAACATTTTCTATTTTTAATCTATGAAAATATTTTGCAAGACACATTATGATTGCTACTTTCATAAGTTCTGAAGGTTGCAGAACAAATAAATAAAGATCCATCCATCTTTGTGAACCAGAGGACTTTATTCCAAAAAATGAAACATAAATTAATAAAAGTATTACTATAAAGTAGATTATATAAGAAAAGTTATGCCAAAATTTTATATTAAAGAAGGCTACTAAAATCATCAAAGGAAAAAAAACTGCAAGTTTTACAAAATGATTTTTTGTATGAAAAAGTATTTCACCTCCATCTGTTGAATACATAACAAAAACACTTAATATTGAAAGAAGAATAACAGAAATCAATAATATATAGTCTAAGCTTTTTATTTTTTGAAATAATGTAATCTCATTACTCAATCTATCATGCTGAAACATTTAAACAGTAATCCTTTCAAAATTTGATTGTTTATTTCTTAATTCATGCCTGTCGATGATTAATTTAAATAATTTTTTTGCTATTGGTGCTGCCGCTTTACTTCCTGAACCACCATGCTCAACAATTATACTAAGCGCATATCTCGGGTTAACATATGGACCATAAGCAACATATAAAGCATGATCTCTATCTTTGTACGGTATTTGATCTAATTCTAAATCCAATTCCCTCTCTCTTTTGCTAATCCTCTTTACCTGAGCTGTTCCTGTTTTTCCTGCAAATTGATATTTGGGATCATCAATTCTTGATTTATAAGAAGTTCCAAATCTTTCATTGGTCGAAGCGAACATTGCTTCTTGAACAATCTTAATATTTTTTTGATTTTTAAATAATTTTTTGTCCAACAATTTCTCAGATTCATTGTCAAATAATAAACCACTCTCCATTGATTGTTTTGCATCTTCATAAGAAATTGGATTACTATCCACAATTATTTTTGGTTTAATTGCATACCCTCCATTTCCAATTTGTGCGGTCATCATACAAAGTTGTAAAGGAGTTGATTGTATATAGCCTTGTCCAATACCTGTTATTAAAGTCTCCCCTAATACCCAGCCTTTACCAAGATTATTTTTTTTCCATTTTGTATTTGGAAATAATCCTTTTTTTTCATTATCAAAATAATTGCCGAGAACTTTTTTACCTAAGCCAAACTTTTCAGCTGTAATGTTTAATCTGTCAACTCCTAATAATCTTGCAACCTCATAAAAATATGTATCACATGATTGTTTCATTGCATTTTTCAAACTCACCCAACCAT
>CACAVT010000028.1 GCA_902536005.1 uncultured Pelagibacteraceae bacterium | reverse complement strand
TAAAATATTGAAATCATTATACAAAGAATTACCTTTTCTAGGAGTATGTTTAGGTCATCAGATAATTGGACAAGTTTTTGGATCAAAAATTGTCCAAGCAAAAAAGTTAATGCACGGCAAAACAAGCAAAATCAAATCGAAAAATATCGGTATTTTAAAAAACCTCCCAGATACATTTGAAGCTACAAGATACCATAGTTTGGTAATTGATAAAAAAACGTTATCAAAAGAACTAGAGATTACAGCAGAGACAGAAGATGGGATTATAATGGGTGTTCAACATAACAAATTTAATATTCATGGTGTACAATTCCATCCTGAAAGTATTAAAACTAAGTTTGGAATGAAAATTCTTAAAAACTTTATTAACAATTAAATTTATGAAACAAATTTTAGATAAACTTAAAAATAAAAAAGATTTAACTTTTGAAGAAAGTAAAACTGCTTTTGAAATATTAATGACAGGAAAAGCCAATGATGATGAAATTTTTAACTTTTTAACTTTGCTATCTGAAAAAGGTGAAGTTTCAGATGAAATAGCGGGTGGAGTTTTTGTTCTTAGAGAAAAGTCAAAAAGAGTAAATGTAAGAAATTGTATTGATACATGTGGTACTGGTGGTGATGGTATGAATACCCTTAACATTTCAACTGCTTCTGCCCTACTTTTAGCTAGCATGGGCACAAAAGTTGCTAAACATGGTAATAAAGCTGTTTCCTCAAAATGTGGGTCTGGTGATGTTTTGGAAGCTCTTAAAATTAAAATTGATTTAGAACCTGAGGATATAGAAAAAGAAATTAAAACTAACAATTTTGGTTTTATGTTTGCACCAAATTATCATAGTGCCATGAGATTTGTAGGACCTGTAAGAAAAAAAATTGGAAAAAGAACCATTTTTAATATGATTGGTCCATTAAGTAATCCAGCTCTTGTAGAAAGGCAAGTTGTAGGTGTTTTTGATAAAAAATTATCAAAAATTTTTGCAGAAGGACTTAAAAATTTAAATTTAAAGTTTGCTTGGATAGTAAATAGCGAGGATGGATTAGATGAAATATCTCCATATGCAATTACTAATGTTATTCAATTAAAAGATGGTCAAATTTCTGAAATAAAAATAGACCCAAATGCTTTGGAGGTTAATGCAGATAATTTTAAAAATTTAGTGGGTGATGATGCAAAATTTAATGCTGATAAGATGGTTGAAATATTTAAAGGTGAAGATAATGATTTTTCAAAAGCAGTTTGTTTAAATGCTGCAGCAGGATTAATTGTTGAAGAAAAATTTTCAGACTTTTCTGAAGCATATAATTACACAAGAGAATTTATCCTTTCTGGGAAAAGCTTTTTACATCTAGAAAAAATTCAAAATGTCTGAAAATATACTTCAAAATATCATACAAAAAAAAATTGAAAAAGTTGATAAATTAAAAAAATCCTTAGATCTTAAAACTTTAGGTGAATTAATTAATAAAAACAATAGCTATATTAATTTTAAAGAGAAAATAGAAAATAATATTAAAAATAATAAAACCTCAATTATTGCTGAAATTAAAAAAGCAAGTCCTTCAGCGGGTATAATAATTGATGATTATAATCCTGTAGATATTGCTCAGATTTATTTTAATAATAAAGCAACTTGCCTTTCAGTTTTAACAGAAGAAGATTATTTTTTAGGAAATTTAATTCACATAAGCAAAATAAAAGATAAAATAAATTTACCTGTATTGTGTAAGGATTTTTTTATAGATAAATTTCAAATACCTTTGGCAAAAAGTTATGGCGCCGATGCTATTTTAATAATTTTGGCTGGGGTTTCAGATGATCTTGCTTCTGAATTATATGATGAAGCTATGAAATACAATATGTCGGTTATAGTTGAAGTTCACACAGTAGAAGAAGCTAAAAAAGCATTAAATTTTAAAGATGCATTAATTGGAATAAACAATAGAAATTTAAAAACACTTAAAACTGATATAAATACAACTTATGATATTTATGATGTTGTAAAAAGTCACAAAGGTCCTCTAATATCTGAAAGTGGAATTAAGAATAAATATGAGCTGTTAGAGCTAAATAACAAAACATCAATTAACACTTTTTTAATTGGTGAATCACTTTTGAAAAACTTAGATAAAAATTCTATTTTTTCAGTTTTATAGTCAAATAAAGCCCAATTTTGCTAGTTTTTTTTAGTATTGTTAATTTAATAGAACTTTTGTAGAACATTATTTGTACGATATTTGTTCTTATGCTAACAAAAAAACAAAAAAACTTACTTTTATTTATCAACAAAAAGTTAAGAAGTTCTGGCGTATCTCCTTCATATGAAGAGATGAAACAGTCTCTTAATTTAAAATCTAAATCAGGTATTCATAGATTGATTAGTGCTTTAGAGGAAAGAGGTTTTATTAAAAGATTAGCTCACAAAGCAAGAGCTTTAGAGGTAATTAAATTACCAGAAACAGCCTCTGCAAATGATATTTATAATAGTTTTTCACCTAGTGTGATTAAAGGTGGACTAGATGAAGAACAAACTAATTCTGATGAAGTAGAAATACCAGTGCTTGGAAAAATTGCAGCTGGAACACCTGTTGAAGCAATACAAAATGAGGTTTCTAGAATTCCACTACCAAATAATTTAGAAAAAAATGGTGATTACTTTGGATTAAAAGTTCAAGGTGACTCCATGATAGATGCAGGGATACATGAAGGTGATACTGTTATTATTAAAAGAACAGATACTGCTGATAATGGTAAAATTGTCGTTGCATTAATAGATGAGCATGAAGCAATGTTAAAAAGAATTCGAAAAAAAGGTAAAGTTGTGGCGCTTGAAAGTGCTAATAGAAACTATGAAACTAAGATTTTTGGACCTGATAGAGTAAAAGTTCAAGGAGTTTTAGTATCTTTATATAGAAACTTCTAAAAAAATAGTCTAAACAACACTGATGTCTAAAGTAGCAACACGTTTTGCTCCATCACCTACTGGAGCTCTTCATATTGGAGGGGTTAGAACTGCCTTATTTAATTGGTTGTTCTCTAAAAATCAAAAAGGAACTTTTCATTTAAGGATTGAAGATACCGATAAAGAAAGATCCAAAGAGGAACATAAAATACAAATTATTAATTCATTAAAGTGGATAGGAATTGAACATGATGGCGAAGAGTATATTCAATCAAAAAAAATAGAAAATCATATTAAAATTGCTAATGAATTATTACAAAAAGGGAATGCATATAAATGTTACTGCTCTGCTGAAGAGATAGAGGAGCAAAAAAAAAGAGCTAGGCAAAAAAAGTTACCATATATTTATAATAGAAAATGGAGAGATGCTGACGAAAAAGATGCTCCTAAAGATATTAAGCCTGTAATTAGATTTAAAAGTAAAATAGAGGGAAATACAAAACTTAAAGATTTAGTTCAAGGAGATGTTGAAATTGAAAATAATACAATAGAAGATTTTATAATTTTAAGAAATGATGGAACACCAACTTACAACTTGTCTGCAACTGTTGATGATCATCAAATGGGAATGACTCATATAATCAGAGGAGATGATCATAAAATAAACACTTTTAAACAAATACAAATATACAAGGCAATGGGTTGGGTTGTTCCAGAATTTGCACATATTCCATTAATTCATACTATTGAAGGTAAAAAGCTTTCCAAAAGAGATAATGACTCAACTTTGGATGATTACTCAAAAATAGGCATCATGCCTGATGCATTAAGAAATTATTTACTCAGACTAGGATGGTCATATCAAGATAAAGAAATATTTACTCTAGAAGAAAGCATTGAACACTTTAATTTAGAAGGTATTGGTAAATCACCATCAAAACTAGATATGAGCAGAATATTATCAATGAATGAACACTATATAAAAACAATCGATGAGAACGATCTTTATCAATGTCTAGATGAGTATTGCACAACCTATAAAGAAAAAATTCAAAATGATAAAGAAACAAAAATTAAATCCTCATTATCATTTTTAAAAAATAAGGCTAAAACCTTAGAAGACATTTACAATAATTCAAAATTTATCATCAATGATGAAGTTAATTTTAATGAAGATGATATTAAATTAATAGATGATAAAGCTAAAAAAATTATTTCAGAATTTATTAAAGAATTGTCATCTATATCAAATATAAATAAGGAAAATTTAGAGCCTATAGTAAATAAATTAATAAAAAAAAATGATACAAATTTTAAAGGAGTCGGTCAGCCTGTACGGATTGGTTTGACAGGATCAAAGTTTGGTCCTGGATTGTATGATATAGTTATGGCTCTTGGTAAAGAAGAAGTTTTAAAAAGACTAGCTAAGATAATTTCTTAAAACTAGACAAGCCTCTTCAGAAGAAGAAGTTTTAGATCTAATTCCTTCTAATGTTTTTGAACAATCAGATAGTTGTTTTTTAATAAGCTCAGGGTTTTTTAAAAGATAAATTACAGATCTGTAGATTTCATCAGCATTACATTCATTTTGCAACAACTCTGGAATAACTTCACGATTATTGATTATATTAATTATGTTTGCAAATTTAACATTAACTAACATTTTAAATATCATAAAATTTATAAAGCTTAGTTTATAAATAATTATAGATGGTATATTTGAGGCAGAAATTTGCAATGAGACTGTACCAGACTTAGATACAGCAAAAACGGAATTATTTAAAATTTTAGATTTAATACTTTCATCTGAAACTACATCTATATTCTCAATATTAGATTTTTTAATTTCTGACAAAATTAAATTTTTATTCTCATCAGTTGCATGAAAGTAAAAATAAAAATTATTATGTCTTTTGTTCATTAGTCTTATAAAATCAATTAAAATATTCAATAATGTATCTGTTTCTGATTTTCTACTTCCAGAAAAAACAGATATAATTTTTTTATTTTTAGGAATTATATTTTCAATAATTTTTTTATTATCTTCATTATTCTCAATCAATGGATGTCCAACAAAAGTATTGTTTATATTTTCTTCATCAAAATATTTTTTTTCAAATTCAAATAATAAAAGAATATGATCAATAAATTTTTTAATTTTTTTTACTCTATTTTTTCTCCATATCCAAACTTGAGGAGCTACATAGTGAATTGTTTTGATATTAGTATTTATTTTTTTAACTCTCTCAGCAACTCTCATAGTAAAATCAGGGCTATCAACAGAAAACAATATATCAGGGTTAAATTTTATTATTTCATTAACAGTATGGTTAATTTTATTTCTAATTTTAAATATGTTGAACAAAATACTCGTAAAACCTAGATAGGTTATTTCATTTAAATTAAAAATACTTTCAATTCCTAATTTTTTTAAATGATTTCCACCAACAGATGAATATTCAATATCAGGATTTTGAGATTTTAACTTAGAAATAACTGTTGAAGCTAATTTATCACCAGAAGGTTCACCTGTTAGTATAAATATTTTTTTCATATAATATTAATAAAAATCTTATTTTTATTAGCAAATTTAATACATTCAAATTTATCTAGAAATATATTCTTTTTAGATTGCAAAACTACACCACGTAAAGCATATTTTTTAGCATCCTTAAAAGTTTGTAAACCAATTGTTGGAAGGTCCATTCTCAAATCTTGTTTTTTTTTGGGTAATTTAATTAAAATTCCATCTGATTTTTTCTTTAAAGTTGATAACATTTTTTTTGTGCCATCTTTGCCTTCTTTGGCTAAAATTCTATCTCCTTTAACTACTAAAGCTTGGATATGGTCTAAACTTTTAGTTTTATTAAAAAAAAATTTCCCTGTTTTAATTGATATTAAATCTTGTTTATTGGGCTTTAGTTTGGTGTAACAACCTTTGTTTAAAGATAGTTCTGGGTTAAAAAATATAGAGCTAATGACCTTTATTCCTTCATTATTTAAAATTTTAATTATTGATTTAATTATAGCTGCATCACCTATCTTAGCGGCTCTTATTACACTTGGCATATAATAAATTCCTTTTAAATCTAATCTTAAAGAAGAAAAATTTGGTTTTGAAATTTTACCTGCAAACAAAACTTTCTTACATTTTTTTTGTTTAATTAAATTAATAATTGATCCAAATTTTCCAATACTAATTCTAAAGGAATTTTTATCTTTTTGAAATTTATTTTTTTTTGAAAAATCAATTATAAAATATTTTTTATTTAATTTTTTAACTTTACTAAGAACTATTTCTGAAAAATCAGTATCACCTAAAAACAAACCTATCATTTTATTTTGAAAACGGAGTACAAATTGGTCTTTTCTTGTCCATTTCTATAAATTCAATAACCTCTGAAACTAACTCATTATTCTTAAATTTATTTGATAAATTACTTAAATTTTCTGTTAAATTTTCGTTCTTAAAAATTTCTTTATAAGCATCACTCAAAATCATTATCTCTTTATTTGGAATATTTTTTCTTCTTAGTCCTATTAAATTCAATCCTTGTAAAACACTTCTGTTTCCATGTGCAATACCATAAGGAATTATATCTCTAACTACGCCACACATCCCACCAATCATTGCTGATTTACCTACTCTTGTAAATTGTTGAACAGCTGAATTGCCTCCAATAATTGCATTATCACCTATATGTGCGTGACCTCCTAAAGGTACATTATTTGCTAAAATAACATTATTACCAACAAAGCAATCATGTGCTATGTGAGCAGAAACCATAAATAAACAATTGTTATTAACTTTTGTTAATCCACCACCCCCTTTTGTCCCAGGGTTAATTGTAACATATTCTCTAATTTTATTATTATCTCCAATCTCTAATCTTGTTTCTTCACCCTGAAATTTTAAATCTTGAGGATCATTACCAATTGAAGCGAATGGATAAATAATATTGTTTTTTCCAATTATTGTTTGTCCTGTTATATTAACGTGTGATTGAATAACTGTACCCTCTCCAATTTCTACATTAGGACCAATAACTGTGTAGGGGCCAATTTGAGCATTTTCTGCAATTTTAGCTTCTGAATCAATAATTGCTGTTTTATGAATCATTTGTTATCTCTTAAAAATTCTTTAATATTTTTTGCTGGGTATCCCATCACTTTTGTATTATCAGGAATACTTTTGATAACTCCAGAACCGCCTCCTATTTCAACATTATTTCCAATTTTAATATGTCCTGAAATCCCAGCTTGTCCACCAATTTTAACATTATTTCCGATGACAGAACTGCCAGCTATACCAACTTGTCCAGCTATAATTGAATTTTCACCAATTTTAACATTGTGAGCTATATGAATCTGATTATCCAAATAAGTATTTTTTCCAATTACTGTATTTGACATTGAGCCCCTATCTATAGTAGCTCCACAACCTATCTCACAATTATCTTCAATTATAACAATGCCTATATGCGGATATCTTAAATTTTGATTTTTCTCAGGAAAAAAACCAAATCCATGTTTGCCTATAACACATCCATCTAAAATTCTTACGTTATCTTTAATAAATGTGTTTCTAATAATTGTATTTGATCCAATTGAACAATTGTTCCCAATATTAACATTTTTTTCAATTATAGAATTGTGACCAATGACACAATTTGATCCTATAGTTACATTGTTGCCGAATAAAACATTTTTGCCATATTTAACTTTGTCTTTAAATTTTGTTTCTGATATGGAAATTGCAGTTTCATCAAAATTATCATTAATTGACTCAGGATAAAACCTAGATGTCAACTTAGACACAGAAACTAAAACATTTTCAACAATTAATGAATTACAATTTTTAGGTAGATCATTTTTTAAAGACTCTGTAGTTATACAGAAAGATGCTCTAGTACTTTTGGCAATCTCTTTATATTTTTTAGAATGAAAAAAAGTAATATCAGAATTATTTGCTGTAAGTAAATCTTTTATATCTGTAATATTTAGATCAGAATTTAATTTATCAGTTTTTATATTTAAAAGTTCAGTAATCTCCAAGACTGATAATGGGCCATAATTTTTAAAAAAAGGATGAGGCATAGATACTTTTAACAAAGCAATTAAAAATTAGTTATCAAGATTTATTGCTATTTATTTCTTATCTACAATAGTTGCTGACCAGATTGCGTCTGCCATTTTTTTTTCATCTACAAAAGCTTCTCCTCTGTACTTCCATACCCTGCCATGAGATCTTATTGCCTCAATTTTTAAAATAAGTTTACAGTCTGGTATAACAGGATTTCTAAATCTAGCTTTTTCAACACCCATTAAAAAAACTAATTTATTTTCGTATGTAGATTTATCAAGTCCATGTGCAGTTAAAGCAGCAGCAGCCTGACCAAATGACTCAACAATTAAAACACCAGGCATAACTGGATTTTCTGGAAAATGACCTTGCACAAAGAAACTATCTTTTTTTACATTTACTATCGCTGTAGCCGATTTTAATTTATCAATATCATATATTTCATCAATTAAAAGCATAGGCTCACGATGAGGTAAAAGTTCTCTAATTTGATCTTTGGTTAATTTAATCATAATTAATTTGTATTTTAAAATTTAGTATTCAATTCATCAATTACATCATCTGTAATATTATAGCTAGATTTACCAATTATAATATTTTTTACATCTAATAAAATATTTATTTTTTCTTTATCCATATAGGATTGAATAACAGGATTTATTTTTTGATAAAGCTGACTTAATTCCTTCTTTTTAATTTCGCTAAATTTTTTCACCATTGAATCTTTTTCAATTCTAAAATCATTTATTTTTTTTTTTAAATCTTTTATTTCTTTATCTAATTCCTCTTTAGATATTATATTTTTTTTTTTTTTGATATCTTCTTCTTGTTTTTTAAGCTGATTTTCTCTTATTTTGAGTTTTTCTATATTACTTTTATCTAATTTATTTATTTTACTTAATACTGATTTTCCAATATTTGAATTTTTTATAACATATTCCATATCTAAGAATGCTATATTTTCAGCACTAAAAACTGAATTTAAAGATATAAAAAAAAAAATAAAAATAGAAATTATAAATTTAAATTTAATCATTAAAAAGATGTTCCTATATTAAATCTAAATGACTCTGTAATATCAGTATCCGATTTTGATATAGGTTCTGAAAATGTAAAATTTATTGGACCAATGGCTGTAAACCAATCAATACCAACTCCTATAGAACTTCTTATTGTACTAGAGTCGCTTAACGAAGAATCGTAATCAACACCCCATATATTTGCAGCATCTAAAAATAAAGAAATATCAACTTCTTGTAAATTAGGTAAAACCTGAGGAAGAGTTGTTGCTAAATTTATTGATGTAACATAATTTCCACCAACATAATCTGACCCATCCTTTGGACCAACTTTCCCTTTTTCAAATCCACGTAATTTACTAGTAGGTATATACAATCTTTCAGATAATTTTACATCATCACCTGATATAGAGTTAACTGATTGCAAAAATAATGATAATGTTGAAATATTATCGTCGTAAAGTTCTGTAAAAAATTTATAATTATATGTATTTTTAAGAGAGTTAGTCTCGCTTATCATTGGTATATCTATAGAATAACTAGATCTAAATCCTTCAGAAGTTTTGAACCTTTGATTTCTTTTATCTAGATCAAAATTTAAATTTATAAATGTATCCCAGTAATTGCCTTCTTGGGCTTTTTGTCTTGTTGAGGCAGTAGAATTAGTTTCAATTTTTTCATAGAAAGATCTGGTTGATAACCTTAAAAATAAATCGTCAAAATATTCAAACCCTGTTCCAATATCAAAACCAGTTTTATTTGTTTTATAACCAGAAGCTTTTAGTCTATCAATTTCTAAAGCTTGAGCACTTATAAATATTGATTTATCAGAATTATTGAAATTTGGATTAGTGACGCTAAATTGCCCTTTAAAACTTTCTTCAGTAATAGTTCCTTCAGCTCTAACTTTTAAACCCCTGCCTAAATAATTGTTTTCAGTTATTCCAGCACTTATAGTAGCTCCATTTGTACCTGCGCCTGCTCCAGCAAATATTTCACCTGTAGGTTTTTCTTCAACTGAAATATTGATTTTTTTAGTTTTATTTACTTCATCTGTTAAAATTTCAGATTTAACTTCTCTAAAAAAATTTAAGTTTTTTAAATTATTAATTGTTTTATTTTGCAGAATTTCATTAAATGGATCACCCTCATCAATTTCAAATTGATTTCTTATAACGTTTTCTTGTGTAATATTATTTCCAAAAATATTTATTTTTTTAACAAAATATTTTTCTGCTTCATCAATCTTAAATGTAATATCTAGTTTGTTAGATACAATATTTTCATCTATTGAAGCTTTAATAGACATAAACTGTTCATTGATAGTTATAATTTCTATTTTTTCTAAAATTTTTTCAACTTTATTTATTGAATAAGGTTCACCTTTGATGTCATTAAATAATTCTTTAATTTTTGTGTAGTTTTTTTTATCAAAATCATTAGGTAATTCTAACTTCAAATCATTAAAATAAATTTTTTCATTTGGCTTTATATTATAGATTAATTCGAATTCATTTTTATTTAACATTTTTGCAAATGAAGAATTTATTTCAACATAGTAATAGCCCTTATTTAAATAAAAATTTCT
>CACAVT010000027.1 GCA_902536005.1 uncultured Pelagibacteraceae bacterium | reverse complement strand
ATAATTGTAATATAAATTCAGAAAATTCTTCTTCATTTTTAGCTATTAGTCCAGTCTTTCCATGAATGACACGCTCGTTTAAAGATCCTATTCCCATTGTTACTATAGGAATGCATAACTCTCTACCCTCCTCTGCAGCGAGACAATACAATTCTGCTTTATGTCCTGGAATGAGTAACATTCTAGAATTGGATAAATCTTTTATCATATCTATTTTGTCCCCAATTAATCTTTCAATAATATTTGGATTATGATTATGTTTATTATTTGGTGTAATTAATAATTTTAAATCTTTATTTTTTGGTTGAATATAATTATTCCAAATATTTACAAGTAGATCTCCATTTCTATCAAATTTAGAAGTAAAAATAGCTTGGTGATTATTAATATTTTCATTTAATTTATAATTTATAAATAGATCGTCTACAGCCCAACCACAATTAATATAACCAAAAAGTGAAAGTAATTTAGATTGTTTTTTTTTGTGATAGTTGCTTAATAATAAAACTTTTGGTTTGTGTTTTATATAACTAATTAATTGTCCCTTTCTAATAAATTTTTCTAAAGTATGTAGACTATGTGAAATTAATATTTTTTTACTTGATTTTATTTTGTTAAATAACCTTGTGTCATTGTTTGAAAAAACTATATCAAAACTCTCATTTTCATTATATTCATGAACATTCTTCCAACAAATATTATTAATAAACTCATTTTTTGGACAATTATTTATAATAGTTACTTTATGACCATGTTTAGATAGTGCATTTGATAAATTTATTAAAACTGTTTCAGCACCTCTTAATTTACTAGAGTATAAGTCTCTAGAATTATATTTAAATTTAGTTTTTTCTAAAAAACAAATTTTGTACTTCATTTAAAATAATGATGATTTTTTACCAAATGAAACATCTACAATATATTTTGAAATTCTTGTTTCGTTGAAAAGTTTAAAATATTTATATCTTCCATTTCTAGCAATTTTTTTTCTAATAGTATCTTTTTTTGCATAAAATTTAATTTTATCTGCAAGGTCTGAAATACTGTCGTAAAAAATTATTTCATTTTTAGTAAAAAAATCATTTAATTTAACTTTATTATCTATAAATGTTAATAAACCATTACCTACAATGGAGGCAATTCTGTTACTTGAGTAGTATTTTGTAGGTTTTCCTCTACTTAAATTTAAACCCATCTTAGAATTTATTAGAGCATTATTAAAATCATTGCCCCAGATAGGTTGTCTATTAGAAAAACCATAAAAATCATATTTTATTTCTGGAATTTTTCTAATTAATTTATCTAAAAAAATTAATCTATCATCTTCGATACCTTCTTTTAATACAGCCCTATTAACACCATGACTCATTGCATAAAAAAGATCTTTTTCTGGTCTCATGTTATAAACTTTAAAACACTCAATGTTTTGATCAACAGGAACAAAGAAAAAATTAAATTTTTTTTTCTTAAACTCAGGAAATACAGATGGATCAGTAGTAATAAAATTATGATCGATTAAATCAGAATACAATTTAATATTTGCAATATTTTTTTTAGAATAATCTAATCCAGTCATTATTGGATCTTCATTCCACTGAGAAATTATTAAATTCTTATTAATTAATTTCAATTCTTCTATAGTATTTATGTCTATATTATTAGTGTGTCCAAAAAAAAATAAATCAGGATTATAATTTTTAAATGTTTCAATTAAAAATTTTTGAAAATTAATTTTATTTGGAAATAAATTTAATGATTTATTAGATTTTAAATAATCTCGATCACTAATTTCTAATACGTCGTGATTATTTCTTATAAAACCATTTGTAAACTTTTTTCCTACAGAAATATTGTAAAGTCTATGATTTAATTTTTGACCCTGATTATAAAGATTTAAAATTTTTAGTTTTTTTTTTAAAAATATAAAGCTAGATAATGGTGCACAACTTTCACGAATTTGGTCGATTACTTTTGTGTTATCTGAAATTAAATGTTTTACGTTTTTTCTACTTAATTTTTGAATTTTTTTTCTTTTATTTTTATCAATGATAATTTTTTTTAATTCTGTATATAGATTATTGCTATCGATATTTTTTAATAGAATAGAATAGTCTGTCGTCTCTTTTAAACCCCCTTTATTGGTAGTAATTGTAACACATCCACACGATGCAGCCTCCAGAGCAGTTCTTCCAAAAGGTTCCTCCCAACGTGAAGGAACAACAGCTATTTCTGACTCGTTTAATAATCTTAATGTCTTTTTATGATTAATAAATCCCATTTCTTTGTGATTTGTGTGTGTAATATAAATATTTCTTCTATCTTCATCACCAACAGACATAGCGGACCACTTCGGGAACTCATTTAAAATTTTAATTATAGAATTCTTAAATAAATCATAGCCCTTGGAATAATTTAATTTCCCAACAAACATTATATTTTTTTTCTTTTTAATTTCATTTTGTTTGTAAACACTTGGATATACGATTTCAGTCTTTGTTAGTAATTTTTGGTCTATGTTCGAAAAAAATCTATCTCTAACCCATTCGCTTACAAAAACAATTTTATCAACCGAATCTAATATTTTTAATCTCTCTCGTGTTGATTTTGATCCTTTCATTGATAATGGATCATTGTGAAAATAAAAAATATATCTACACTTAACATTTTTTGTCAACTTAAATAATAATTGGGGTCTGTTGTGAATTTCAATAATATTATATGAGTTGATATTCAGCTCTTTTATTAATTTCCTCGCATACTCGGCTGTTGTACTTCTTAATTTTGATTCTAAATTATTAAGTTTTATATTTTTATAATTTGAAGTAAGAAAATTTTTTGATTTTGTATGACCATAAATAAAATTATTTTTTTTATATTTTGATTTCTTAAAAAATTCTGAAACCCATAGTGATGCTGCTGAAGCTTTTTCAATAGTATAATTTTCTTTATAAGGTAAGATTGTTGCTATTTTAAGATTTTTTTTTTTTAAAATCATAAATTAATTTTAATCTCTCTTTTCTATCTTTTTTTAATTTATATTCAAATGAAAGAGCTTTTGACTTAGAATAAAATTTTTTCTTATAAATTAGTTCCCACTTGTAACCTTTTGTTGATTTTGCACCTAAATTTGAATTATGTTTAGACAATCTATTTTCTAAATTGTTAGTATATCCAACATATGATTTAATAGGATATTTATCTAGTGTGTGAATTAAATAAACGTAATAAACCATATCAGTTTATATCAATTTTGGCGGTCCCTAGGGGAATCGAACCCCTCTTTCGAGGATGAAAACCACGTGTCCTAACCGATAGACGAAGGGACCAAATTGCTGCTTTTTATTGTAAAATCAATCATTAATCAAGTATATCATTTTAATTTTTGTTTTAGATTTATTACTTTTTTAAGATTAGATGATTTATGTGTCACTAATGTTTCTGATGTGAATTCATTATCTTGTATTTCAATACCTTTAACCAAATCCCCAGAAGTAATACCTGTTGCACAAAAAATGGTGTCGCCTTTTACGATTTCGTTCAATTCGTATTTTTTTGTTAAATTATTTATACCCATTTTTTTTGCTCTTAATTTATCTTCTTCGGTTTTAAACAAAAATCTTCCCTGAAAACTGCAATTATAAGAATCTAACGCAGCTGCAGCAAGAACACCTTCTGGACCGCCTCCAACACCTAAAAAAATATCAACATCATATTTTTCCTCAGTAACTAATAAGGCTCCTGAAACATCACCATCAGTAATTAATTTTAGATTAACTTTTAATCTATTTAATTCATCTATAATTTTTTTATGTCTTGGTCTATCAAGTATACATGCGGTTAAATTTTCTGGACTCTTATTTAAATAATCACTTAAGTTAAAAATATTTTGCTTTACGGTAAAATCTAAATCAATAATGTTTTTTTCATTAACTCTAGCAGATATTTTTTCCATATAAGTTTCAGGAGCTTTAAATAAATTATTTTTTTCAGCAATAGCTATTACTGATAATGCACCAGGTAAATTGTTAGCAGCAAAATTTGTACCCTCCAAAGGATCTACTGCTATATCGAATTCAGGACCTTTATTTGTTCCTAATTTTTCTCCAATGTATAACATTGGTGCGTCATCCAATTCACCTTCACCTATTACTATACGACCTTGAATATCAAAATTATTTAAATTAGATCTCATAGAATCTACTGCAGCTTTGTCAGCAGCAATTTTGTCTTTTTTTCCAACTAGATACGACGATGCTAATGCTGCTTTTGATGTTACAATAACTAATTGATCTACAAATTTTTTATCTATTGCCATTAAGCTTTTTCATCAACCAAATCTTCTTGTTTAATCTTAGTTTCAAATTCTCTTAAACGCTTATAAACACTTGCAAGTTCTATAATAGTAGGCCAAGCTTTTAATAAATATTGCATTGACCCCTCTACTCTCCCAAAAGCTCTAATAATTTGTTGCATAACTCCTAATGTAACAACACCAGCAACAATTGCTGGAGCTAAAAAAACATATGCAGATAAAACGTTTGCTTGTAAATATGCAATACGACCAATATTAAAATATAGATATCTTAAATAACTTAAAAAGTGAATTTTACGTACATCATCAAATAATTCGTCAATTCTCTTTGGCCTTACACTACCATCATCTTCAGCAATAACTAAAATTTTTCTATATGCAGCTTCTTGCTTTTGTAAATCATATTCGATCCCAACTAGTCGTAATATTAAACCAAGTACTATTAAAAAAACAGTTCCACCTATAGTCCAAATTAAGGCTCCTACTATTAACCCGTATTCCCACTCACCAAAAAAGAAAATTGGGATACCCACACTTAAACCAAATAATATAGGAATAAATTGTATCAAAATCATTATAGACTCTATTAAACTTGTGCCTAATCCCTCCATTATTCTTGTAAATTTAATCGTATCTTCTTGAACCCTTTGTGATGCACCCTCAATTTTACGTGCTTTGTCATATACAGAGTGATACCACTCTACCATCGATGTCCTCCATCTAAATAAATAATGAGCTGTAAAAAAACTAATAGCTACATAAACAGCAATATACATTGCCGCTAAGGTAATAAATGAAAATAGACTTGCAAAATATTCTTCAATCGAAACTGCATTTGGCTCTGCAAGGGCCTTCTGAATCATGTCATAAAACACACCAAACCACTCATTAATTTTGACATCTATTTCAACTTGAACCCAAAGTGATGAAAGAATAATAAACGAACCTAACCAAGACCAATAAAACCAATTCTTTTCTGTGAAAAATCTAAACATATTTTATTTAAGAAAATTCTCTGCATAAGACTTTTTTACAGTTTTTCTTTTTCTTGGTTCAATTAATTCAAAATCAATTTTTTTCTTTTTTGCATAATTGATTGCTAATTCCTTAGAAGAAAATTCTAACTTTAATTCTGTATAAGTATCAGATGAACTTTCCCATCCCATTAAAGGATTTCTTGTGGGATCTTTAGTTTTAAATTCTAAAATCCATTTATTATTTTTTGCTAATCCTGATTGCATTGGATTTTTATTTGGTATGTAAATAATAGCTTTTTTCATAACTGATGGTCGGAGTGGCAGGATTCGAACCTGCGACCCTCTGGTCCCAAACCAGATGCGCTACCAGGCTGCGCTACACTCCGATCCGAGTACTAATACAGCAGTTATTGATAATTTCAATGTATAAAGAAGCCAAAATTAAAAGAAATTTGATTAAAATCTGGTATATAACGAAGCATGATAATTACTTGTCCAAATTGTAACAAGCAATTCAAAATTGATAATTCTTTAATACCAGATGAAGGTAGAGATTTGCAATGTGGATCATGTAATCATATTTGGTTTTATAATATCCAAGAAAAAAATAATGATGTACTAGAGTTGAAACAGGAAATTATCAGTGAAGACATTGAAACAAAAGCTGAAAATAAAGAGGATAAAATAGAAGGGAAACAAGAACCAAAGGAAATAATTAAAACTGAAATAAATAATAAAAAAAAAGAAAAAAATTTAGAAAAACAAAAAAATACAACTTCTTTTAAAAAAAAAGAAAATAAGGGAAGTAAGTTTTTTTCTTATTTAGTTGTATTTATTATATCTTTTGTGGCATTAATTATCTTACTAGATACTCTAAAAACTCCACTAATTAATGTTTTTCCAGGATTAGAAATTATACTATTTAACCTTTTTGAAACATTGCAAGATATAAAACTATTTATTATAGACCTAACTTAATTTTTTATGATTAATTATATATCTAAGCCTTTTAGATGGTTTTTTAAATTAGAAGCTGCAAGTGGATTGGTATTATTGTTTGCCGCAATAATTGCATTATATATAAGCAATTCTGGACTAGCAGACTTATATTTTGCTACTTTAAATAAATATTTATTTATAGGTATTAATAATTTCGGATTAAAATTATCTGTATTGCATTGGATCAATGATGCCTTAATGGCAATTTTCTTTTTCTTTGTTACTTTAGAAATTAAAAGAGAATTTTTACAAGGGGAACTTTCAAATATTAAGCAAGCTTTATTGCCAATCATAGGTGCAGTTGGAGGTATGTTAGTTCCTGCATTATTTTATGTTTTCATAAATTTTGGTGATAGTGAAACATTAAATGGATGGGCAATTCCCTCAGCTACGGATATCGCTTTTTCTTTAGGAGTTTTATCTTTGTTAGGTAAAAGAGTTCCTTTATCTTTAAAAGTATTCTTAACCGCATTAGCTATAATTGATGATTTAGGAGCAATAGTAATTATTGCCCTATTCTACTCTGGAGATTTGAGTATTAAGTATTTAACGTTGATGTTATTGGCTTTTATCGTTTTGTTATTAATTAACAAATTTAATATTAAAAAGTTTCTACCTTACTTAATTGTAGGTCTTTTCCTTTGGGATTTTACACATAACTCTGGAATACACGCTACTATTGCGGGAGTTCTATTAGCCATGACAATTCCTCATAGAAAAAAAGAAAAAGATTTTTCTTTGTTAATTAAAATAGAACATGCAATTAGTCCGTATGTTGCTTTTGGAATAATGCCTTTATTCGCATTTGCAAATGCTGGAGTATCTTTGGAAGGTTTATCGTTTGCGTCATTACTGAATAAGGTTCCTTTAGGAATCCTACTAGGACTATTCCTTGGTAAACAACTTGGTGTGTTTATATTTTCTTATGTATCTATAAAATTAAAAGTGGCTCAAATGCCAAACGATACAAGTTGGTATAATTTTTATGGTGTAGGAGTACTTACTGGGATTGGATTCACCATGAGTTTATTTGTTGGAAATTTAGCTTTTGCTGAAAACATGCAATATATGGATGGTGTAAAAATAGGTGTATTAACTGGGTCATTGTTATCCACTTTATTTGGTTATTTTTTGATATTACTTACTCCCAATAAACCGAGTAAATGAGAAAAGTAATATTTCTGTTATCTATAACTATGTTTTTTTTTAAAACTTCAGCTAGTGCAAACTATGAAAAAAAAATTTATGACTTCAGCATAGAGAGTATAACTGGTGAGACAATTAATTTTAAAGATTACAAAAATAAAGTTATTTTAGTTGTGAATACAGCAAGTTATTGCGGGTTTACTAAACAATATGATGAATTACAGGAATTGTGGGATTTATATAAAGAAAAAGGTTTGATTGTTCTTGGTGTTCCATCTAATTCATTTAATCAAGAAAAAAGTAATGATGCAAATGTAAAAGAGTTTTGTGAAGTAAATTTTAATATTAATTTTCCTCTTACAACTATTACAGAGGTAAAAGGCAAAAATTCACATGAAATTTTTAAATGGGCAAAAGAAAATCATGGAAAATCTGCTGTCCCTAAATGGAATTTTTATAAAATTCTAATTAATAAAGAAGGCAAAATAGAAGATACTTTTGCATCAATGACAAAACCAATGTCAAAAAAAATAATTAAAGCTATAGAAAATATCTTATAAGTTTATAGTTAATCCATCATGTGCTGGAATAACATTTTTTGGTAATAATTTTTTCAATTCTTTGTAATCTAGAACAACTGAAAGATTTGTTAGTATAGCTTTTTTAGGTTTAAATTTTTTAATCATGTGTAGTGAATTTTCTAAATTAAAATGAGATGGATGAAAGTTATACCATAAACAATCAATTATTAGGTATTTAAGATTTTTAAAATATTTAAAGTCTTTTTCATAAATTTTACTAACGTCACTTATATAAGCTAATTTTTTATTAATAATAAAGCAATTTGATTTTACTTTACCATGTTCAACCATAATTGATTGGATAGAAATCTTTTTATTATTATTTTTTGTAACTATTTTTTTTGGCAGTTTATTAAGTTTTAGTGTTGCGGGATATTCTTTTGAATAGCTTTGAAATATATATGAAAAAGTAGATTTAAGATATTTAGACGTATATTTATCTGCATAAACATCAAGTTGTTTTCTGCTATTTATGTAAAAGGATCTCAAATCATTAATTCCATGTGTTTGATCACCATGCATGTGAGAAAATAGAACTTTATTAATTTTTTTTATTTTATGTCTTAAAAGCTGCTGTCGTAGATCAGGTGATGTATCTACAAGAATATTTTCATCTGAAGTTTTAATTAAAGCTGAACATCTTGTTCTATAATTTTTTTTATTTTTTGGATCGCACTTTCCAAAGAAACCATCTGGTCTTGGTACGCCCATTGAACTACCACAGCCTAGAATGATAAATTTCATTATTTTCAATTAAAAAATAGTTTATTAAAGTTATCTGTAGTTTTTTTAATGAGATCTTGTTTAGATATATTTTTAATTACAGCTAATTTTGCAGCAGTAAAATCAATGAATGATGGTTCATTTTTTTTTCCTCTTTTAGGAACGGGTGCTAAAAAAGGACTATCAGTCTCAATTAAGATATTATCCATTGGAATAGATTTGAACGTATCTTGTAAATCCAATGAGTTTTTAAAAGTAATGATACCGCTAGCTGAAAAGAATGAATTTAAAGTCATTAGTTTTTCTGAGAATTCTTTAGATCCAGTAAAACAATGCATCAAAATTTTAAGGTTTTCATTTTTGTATTCATGTAAAATCTCAAAAGTTTCTTTTTCTGCGGCTCTTGAATGAACAATTAGAGGAATATTTGTTTTGATAGATGCTTCTATATGTTCTTTAAAACTTGCTATCTGTTTATCTTTTTCACTATTATTGTAATAAAAATCTAACCCAGTTTCTCCAATACCAATAATTTTTGAGTTTTCATTGAGACTTTCAATGATCTGTTTTGAAGTGATAATATTTGTAGAACTTTCATGAGGATGAATACCAATAGTACCATAGATCATTTCATCTTTATTAATTAATTCTTTTACTCTAGAAAAACTTTCAAACGAAGTTGAGATTGTTAGTAATTTTTCTATACCCACTTTTTTTGATCTTTGTATTACATTAGCTAAATCACTTATTAATGGTTCATGATCTAGATGACAGTGGGAATCAATCATTGTTTTTCTCTATTTTTTTAAAAAGTATGTCTATTTTATTAATATTATTACCTTTTGTTAAAAACTCATTATTAGAAACAGAATCTAATTTTATATTTTTTTCTTCAATTTTAAAAATCTTTAATGCCTTTAAAGAAGATTCGGGAATAATTGGATATAATAAAAAACTTATTTTTCTTACAATTTCTAAAGTTGTGTAAACAATAGTATTTAATCTAATTATATCATCTTTCTTTTTCCATGGTTCTTGATCATTAAAATATTTGTTAGCCTCAAAAAGCGAATTTACAATATAATCGATATAAAAATTAATATTTTGACTATCAATTTGTGACCTAATATTATCTAAATTATCTTTATATTTATTTAATATTAGTAAATCTTCATCATTAAATTTAACTTCTAATGGAATTTTTCCATCACAATTTTTTATTGCAAAAGCTGTTACACGCTGACATAAATTTCCATAATTGTTAGCTAGATCACTATTAATACAATCTTCTAGTCTTTCTTGAGATATATTTCCATCATTCCCAAAAGAAACTTCTTTAATTAAATAATATCTTAAAGGATCTAAACCATACTCTTTAATTATTTCAAGTGGATCAAGAATATTTCCTTTAGATTTAGACATTTTTTCTTCCCCCGATAATATCCATCCATGGCCGTAAACTCTCTTTGGTAAATCAATATTTGCTGCTAATAAAAAAGCAGGCCAATAAACAGCATGAAATCTGAGTATATCTTTTCCAATTAAATGTATTGAAGCTGGCCAAAATTTTTTAAACAAAACATCATCTGTATTAGGATAATTTAATGCACTTAAATAATTAGTTAAAGCATCTAGCCAAACATATATTACATGTTTTTCATTATTTGGAACAGGTATACCCCATGAAAAACTTTTTCTACTTACAGAAAGATCTTTAAGACCACTTTTTACAAAACTAATAACTTCATTTTTTCTAGATTGAGGAGAAATGAAATCTGGATTAGATTCATAATATTCTAGTAAAGGTTTTTCCCATTTTGAAAGTCTAAAAAAATAAGATTCTTCTTCAATCCATTCAACAGCAGATTTTGATAATATAGCAATTTTTTTTCCGTCTAATTCCTCAATTTCGTCTTCATTATAAAAGGCTTCATCTGATACTGAATACCATCCTGAATAATTTGATAAATATATATCATCATTTTTCTCAAGTTCATTCCAAAGATGTTGAACTGTTTTTTTATGTCTAGCTTCCGTAGTTCTTATAAAATCAGTATTTGATAAATTCAAGGTATCCGAAAGATCTCTAAAAGTTTGACTAATTTTATCACAAAATACGAGAGGATCCTTCCCAGCTTTTTCCGCAGATCTTTGAATTTTTAATCCATGTTCGTCTGTGCCAGTAAGAAAATGGACCTGATAATCATCAATTTTTTTAAATCTTGCAAAAAAATCTGCAATAATGCTCGAATAAGCATGACCCATATGAGGCTTAGCTGATGGGTAGTATATAGGCGTAGTAATATAATAAGTTTTATCCATTTAATACTTTATCCTCAAATTCCATAAACAATGTTTCCTCATCTAAATTATAAGTTCTAGTATTGTTAATTTTTTCTAAAAAATAATGGTATGACTTTAATAAGCTAATATTTTCAGTAGATATATTATCT
>CACAVT010000026.1 GCA_902536005.1 uncultured Pelagibacteraceae bacterium | reverse complement strand
TTACAACTGGCAATCATGTTTGGGATCAAAAAGAAATTATGGAATTTATTGATAAAGAAGAAAGATTATTAAGACCTAAAAATTTATTTGAACCTGCACCAGGAAAAGGTTTTCAGATTTATAAAACAAAGAATGATATAAAAATTGGAGTTCTTAATCTGATGGGAAACGTTTTTATGAAAAAGTGTGAAGATGTTTTTGAAGCTTCTCAAAAATTTTTAAAAGAAAATGAAATGAAAAAGGATTTTGATTTACTTGTAGTTGATTTCCATGGTGAAATTACTAGCGAAAAAAATGCTATAGGACATCTATTTGATGGAAAGGCAACTCTCGTGGTTGGAACCCATACTCATATTCCAACAAATGATGCCAGAATACTTAATAATGGCACTGGATATCAAACCGATGCAGGTATGTGTGGGGATTATGATTCAGTTATTGGAATGAATAAAGAAAATTCCTTGAATAGATTTTTAAAAAAGAATTCAGTGAAACACTTTCCTGCTACTGGAGATGCTACTTTGTGTGGTGTTATAGTAGATTGTGATATAAAAACAGGTTTAGCAATAGACATCAAAAGCTATGTATACGGAGATCAACTAAAAAATATTTAAAGATCATGGCAGGACATTCACATTGGGCAGGAATAAAACATAAAAAAGGTAAGGCTGATAAGCAAAGATCAAAGATATTTTCAAAATTATCTAAAGAGATTACCGTTGCGGCAAAACTTGGTGACAAAGATCCAGCAATGAACCCTAGACTAAGATCTGCAGTACAGGCTGCTAGATCTGCAAATATGCCTAAAGATAATATTGAAAGAGCAATAGATAAATCTTCTGCAGCTACAGGAGCAAATTTTGAAAATTTAAGATACGAGGGGTTTGGACCAGAAAAGATTGCTGTTATAGTTGAAACTTTAACAGATAACAAAAATAGGACCGCATCAAATATTAGAACTATTTTTCAAAAAAGTGGTGGGAGTTTAGGAACTCAAGGTTCAGCATCTCACAATTTTCAACAATTGGGTATAATCAAAATTGATAAAAAAGAGATATCTGATGAAAAAATTTTAGATTTAGCGATTGAGTCAGGAGCTGATGAATGTTTTTCTTATGAGGATTATCATGAGGTCCAGTCTCAAATGAGCGAAATATATAATGTAAAAAAAAATCTTGAGAAAATTATTGCGAATTTTATTTCTACAGAAATTGAATGGGTCCCATTAAATAGTGTTGAAGTAAATAAAGAAAATAAAGATAATGTTGTAGATTTTTTAGAAACTCTTGAGGAAGATGACGATGTTCAGAACGTTTATTCAAACGTTAATTTAGGTGGTATTTAATGATGATTATTGGAATTGATCCAGGCATCTCAGGTTCAATCTGTTTTTTTCAAGATGGTATAATAAAAGACGTAATTGAAATGCCAACCATGACAGATGGTAAGAAGAATAAAAGGCAAGTAAATGGTGCTCAAATATTTAATGAAATTAGTGAAAGGATAAACAAATTTGATAAAAAAAACATAAAAGTTGTAATTGAACAAGTTTCTGCAATGCCCGGACAAGGCGTTACTAGCATGTTTAATTTTGGTCAATCTTTTGGTATTTTAAAAGGAATCTGCAGCGCAATGCATTTACCTGTTTATTATGTTAGGCCTGCTAAGTGGAAAAAATATTTTAACCTTATTAATTCAGAAAAAGATGCGAGCAGAACAAGAGCTATTGAAATTTTTCCATATTTTTCATCACAATTGTCAAAAAAAAAAGATAATAACAAGGCAGATGCTATTCTAATAGCTAGTTTTTTCTATGAAACTTATCAAAAAGAGGAATAATCAATTAAAATTAAAAGACAAAATCATGACACATTTACGTGTGATGAGTAAGTATGGAAGCAGATATAGCAGCAAAAGCAGTTGAATTAGGTACAAATACTGATTTTTCATTATTCAGTTTATTTTTTAGAGCAGACATAATTGTTAAGTCTGTAATGATTATATTAATATTGTGCTCAATATATTCTTGGGCTGTAATTATTGAAAAGTTTCGTTTATTTAAAAAAATAACTAAATCTTCAGAAGAATTTGAAGAAAAATTTTGGAATTCTAAATCTGCCGAAACTTTTTACAATAGTTTACCTAGTAAACTTGAGGATCCAATGTCACTTGTGTTTCAAGATGCAATGGAAGGATTACTTAAAAAAAAAACAAGAACTAACATTAGTGAAAGAATGAGCGCTTCTCTAGAAGCTGGAATTGAAAAACAAATGACAAAAATTGAAAAAGGTTTTACTTTTTTGGCAACAGTAGGTTCAACAGCACCATTTATTGGTTTGTTTGGAACTGTTTGGGGAATTATGAATTCTTTTCAATCTATAGCTATTTCAAGAAACACAAGTCTTGCGATAGTTGCGCCAGGGATAGCCGAAGCTTTATTTGCAACTGCACTTGGTCTTTTGGCTGCAATACCAGCAGTAGTTGCTTACAACAAATTTAATAATGACTCTAAAAAATATTCTGAAAAATTAGAAAATTTCTCTAAAAGATTTTTAACTATAATCTAAAAAATGGCTTTTAAATTTAATCGCTCATCAAAAGAACCTATGAGTGAAATAAATGTTACTCCATTCGTTGATGTTATGTTGGTATTACTAATTATATTTATGGTAACAGCACCATTGTTAACGGTAGGTGTTCAAGTTGATTTACCAGAAAGTTCGGCAGACTCTTTACCTGAAGAAACAGAACCTTTAACATTATCAATTAACGCAAAAGGTGAAATTTTTATCCAAGAAGCAAAAGTTGAATATGATAATATTATTGCAAAAGTTTTAGCAGTTTCAAAAAATAGAACTGATACCAGAATTTATGTTAGAGGTGATAAAACTATAAATTATGGGAGAGTTTTAGAAATAATGGGATTACTATCAGGATCTGGTTTTACTAAAGTAGCATTGATTTCAGAACCGTATAAACAAAGGTAATTAAAGTGAATAGAAGTTTAATTATTTCTTCTGTTTTGCATGCTTTCTTAATTTTTATTACAGCTATGAGCTTACCTTTTTTGGCAAAGAAACCACTTGATATTCCACCAATCGTATCGGTTGAGTTAATTCAAATAAGAGAAAAAACCAATATTCCATTTGCACCTAAGGCTAAGAAAATAATCGAGAAAGTAAAAGAGAAAGAAAAAAAACTTGTTTCAGAACAAGCTCCACCAAAAAAAGTAGAAAAAACGAAAACAAAAACTGTTCTGGCTCCTGATCAAAATAATAAAAAAATAGAGAATGAAACACCTGAGGCAATTCCACTTCCAGATAAAACTTTAAAAAAGGTTGAAACAAAAGAGGAAAAAAAACAAAATCCTGAAAAAGTAGATGATGAAGTTAAACAAGTATCAGAATTTGAAAAAAAAGATTTGTTTGATCCAAATAATATTGCTGCTTTAATTGATAAATCAAAAGAAGAGAGTGCAGAAGTTTTAAAAACAAATGATGACATTACTCAAGATCAAGAAAGAAATGTAGAAAACACAGGTCTTACACTAAGCGAAGAGGATGCTCTTAAGGCACAAATATTTGGGTGCTGGAGTATTCCATTAGGATTACCATATAATGAAAATTTATTGGTAAGAATAAAGTTAAAATTAAAACCTGATGGAACAGTATCAAAAACAGAAATTTTGGACCATGCAAGAATGAATAAACCAGGCCAAGGATTTTACAAGGTTTTAGCAGAAAGTGCTTTGAGAGCTGTCAAGTTATGCCAACCATTAAGAGTTCCAACAACTGGATATGAAAGATGGAAAGAATTACAATTAAATTTTGATGCAAGAGAGATGTTAGAAGGGTAGTATATTTAAATGACAAAAAAAATTTTAATATTATTATTTATATTAATACCTATCAAAGCAAATGCTTTAATTGAAGTTGATATAACTAGGGGAAATTTAAATCCACTTCCATTAGCAGTTTCTCCACTATCAATTGATGAAGAATCTAGAAAAGGTTTTGAAAAAATACTTAAAAAAGAAAATATTGGCTCCGAGATATCAACTATCGTTGAGAATAATTTGAGAACATCAGGATTATTTAATCCTCTAGACAAAAAGGCTTTTTTACAAGCTCCTGATATTGCAAATTTAAAACCAAGATTTGAAGATTGGAATTTAATTAAAGCTCAAGCACTTATTACTGGTAAAGTAAATTATGTTGACGATAAATTAAGAGTTGAGTTTCGATTATGGGATGTTTTAGCTGCTAAAGAAATGATGGCTTTGGCTTTTACCACAGTTCCTAATAATTGGAGAAGAGTAGGGCATATTATTTCTGATAAGGTTTATGAAAGGCTGACTGGAGAAAAAGGTTATTTTGATACAAGAATAATTTATGTCTCAGAAGAAGGACCAAAAACACAAAGAATAAAAAAATTAGCAATCATGGATCAAGACGGTGCTAATAATAAATTTTTGACATTAGGGAATGAGTTAGTTTTAACACCAAGATTTAATCCAGCAAGTCAAATGGTAACCTATTTGTCTTACTTTAAAAATATGCCAAGGGTTTATTTATTAGATATAGAAACTGGTACACAAGAGGTAGTTGGAGATTTTCCTGGAATGACATTTGCACCACGTTTTTCACCTGACGGTAAAAAAATAATTATGAGTTTTGCTAAAGACGGAAAGTCAGATATTTACACTATGGATTTAGAAAATAGAATAGTTGAAAAAATTACTAATCATCCATCAATTGACACTTCCCCATCTTATTCTCCTGATGGAAAATACATTACATTTAATTCTGATAGAAGTGGTTATCAGCAAATTTATGTTATGAAGAATGATGGAAGTGATGTAAAAAGAATTTCTTTTGGTAACGGTTTATATGGAACACCTGTATGGTCTCCAAGAGGAGATTTAATTGCATTTACAAAACTACATAAAGGTAAATTTTATATAGGCGTAATGAGAACCGATGGTAGTGGTGAAAGATTGTTAACTGAAAATTATTATCAAGAGGCGCCATCTTGGTCTCCAAATGGAAGGGTTTTAATATTTTATAGAGAGACAAAAACTAACTCCAAAGGAGAAGGATTTTCTGCAAAATTGTGGTCTATAGATTTAACAGGTTATAATGAGAGGCAAATAAAGACACCAACAGATGCTTCAGACCCATCATGGTCATCTTTATTAAGTAATTAAAGATTAATTTTTGTAAATTTCTTGATTTTTAGACTTGAAACCTTTATTTAGTTGTGAAAAAGTTAAGAAATTGAAATTAGCAGCAAGGAGCAATTGAATGAGATTAAACAAAATTTTTAAAAACACACTTTTAGTATTAGCAGCTTGCCTAGTGCTATCTGCATGTGCAACTAAAAAAGAAGTGGCAACAGACATTAAAGGTCAAATGCAAGGTGATGTTTACACAGGTACTGACACAGTTGAATATTTAGCTGATGGTGTTCCAGACAGAGTTTTCTTTGCAACAAATGAGTCAATTTTAACAACTGCATCAAGAGAAACTTTAAGAACCCAAGCAGCTTGGTTAAGAAAGAATCCAAACATAAATGTAGTTCTTGAAGGTCATGCTGACGAAAGAGGAACTAGAGAATATAACTTGGCTCTTGGTGAAAGAAGAGCAAATGCAGCTAAAGACTATTTAATGACTTACGGAATATCTTCTGACAGAATTACGGTATTAAGTTATGGTAAGGAAAGACCAGTAGACTCTGGTTCAAACCCATTAGCTTGGTCAAAAAACAGAAGATCAGTAACTGTTAAAGCAAATTAATTATTTTAAATTTAAGACCCTAGAACCTTTATTGGATTTAGGGTCTTTTTTTTGCCATTTTTATAATCATAAATCTAATTTAAATGATGCTCATATTTAAACTAGTAATTTTAAAATTATTTTTAATTTTAAATTTGGTTTTTACTAATATTTCTTTTGCAGATAATCATAATATTTATGAAACATTAGAGATAATAAAAAATGATCTTAAAACTCTTGAAAGAGCAGTTTATTCTGGATCTATAGAAGTGAAAGCAAAAACCAATGATAGTTCATTTTCAGATTTAGATCAAAATTCAGAAGATGTTTTAACTAGACATTTATTAAAATTATCCGAGGTTGAGGACCAGTTTAGAGAACTCACTAATAAATTTGAAGAAATAAATTTTAAGTTGGATAAATTATCTACCCGTGTTTCAAAAATTCAAGCAGATAACCAAATAAGATTTCAAGATATAGAGACCAACATTAGCTCAGGAAATATAAGTAGCGTAGAAAATCAATTAAGTTTAAAGCCAAAAACAGATGAACAAAAAGTTTTACCCGGAAGTTCACAACCTCAAGATTTAGGAACAATTTCATATAAGGATACAGAAACAAATGAGACTTCACAACAAATTCAATCTGTTGATACTACAGCTTCAATTGTAACAGAAACTTTTAAGTCTGAAGAAAAAATACTTCCTCAGGACTTAAATGCAGAAAAGCAATATGAATTTGCAACGAGTTTTTTAAAAGTTGGAGACTATAGTACAGCAGAAAGAGCATTTAGGGAATTTGTTCTATCTAACCCTGATCATGAGTTAGCTGGTAGTGCACAATATTGGTACGCAGAAACATTTAGAATTAGACAATTATATACTGATGCAGCTTCTGCTTATTTAGAGGGTTACCAAAAATATCCTAAAGGAAAAAAAGCTCCAATTAATCTATTAAAACTTGGAGTATCAATGGTTCAAATTGGTGAAAAAGACCAAGGATGTAAAATGATAAATGGTGTAGAATTACAATATCCTAATGCAAATCAGTCTGTAATACAAAAAGCAAAATATGAGTCCAAAAAATTTGAATGCATCAAACAAGACTCATAAGGTTTTATTAAATCAATTAAAAGATAAACAAATTTCTAACATTTATAAAAAATTTGAAAAAAATCTTAAATTAAACGAGGATTTTATAATTGCAGTTTCTGGTGGACCAGACAGTCTAGCTTTATGTTTTTTATCAAAAATTTATTCAATTAAAAAAAACCTAAATGTAAAATATTTACACGTTGATCATAAACTTAGAAATAATTCAACAAAAGAGGCAAAATTTGTAAAATTACTTCTAAAAAAATTATCTACTAATCTTGAGATTTTAACTTGGGTTGGAAAAAAACCAAAAAGTAACATCCAATCTATTGCAAGAGATAAAAGATATAAACTCATGATCAATAAGGCAAAAAAATTAAAAATAAATAATATTTTATTAGGTCATCATAAGGATGATTTAATAGAGAATTTTTTTATAAGAATTTTGAGAGGCAGTGGTTTAAATGGCATGGTATCATTGGATCAAAAAACTAATCTAGAAAATATTAATTTGATTAGACCTTTATTAAAATTTTCTAAAGAAAACTTAGAATATATTGCAAAAAAAATTTTTAAAAATTATGTTGAAGATCCCTCGAATAAAAATGATGAATTTAAAAGAGTAAAAATTAGAAATTTTATAAAGCACTTGGAATTAGAGGGATTGGATAATAATAAATTTAATCTAACAATTAAAAATTTAAGATTTGCTAACGAGTCAATTAAATACTTTGTAGAAAAAAATTTAAAAGATAATTCAACAATTTCAAATATTAATAAGTTTGTTATTTTAAATAAAAATTTTTTTCTTCAGCCAGAAGAGGTGGTTTTTAGGTCTCTCACAGAAGTGCTTAAAGGTGTTGGTAAAAAATATTACCCTGTAAGAGGAAAAAAAATTGATAAATTAATTTATCAAATTAAAAATGACAGCTCTTTTAAGACCACTTTAGGAAACTGCGTAATAAAGAAGGTAAATAGCTCAGTTATAGTATCAAAAGAGCGTTAAAGTTAATGAAATAACTGATATTTTGTCACTTGTTAATTTAATAATAATTCTTATTTTAAACACATGAATTTAAAAAATCTTGCAATGTGGGGATTTATAGTTTTTTTAACTATAGGTCTATACAATATGTTTAAAAATCCTCAGTCTAATATTAGAGGAGGAAATCAAATAATATTTTCAGATTTTTTAAATTCAGTAGAGGACGGCGAAGTTCTAAAAGTTGAGATTCAGGGAAATAACATCAAAGGTACTTATTCGAATGGAAATTCTTTTTCAACTTATGCTCCTAATGATCCAAATCTTATAGAAAAATTATCAGAGAAAGGTGTGAGTATTTCAGCAGCACCTTTAGATGAAAAAATGCCTTCATTGTTTGGTGTACTCCTATCATGGTTTCCCATGTTATTACTGATTGCAGTATGGATTTTCTTCATGAGACAAATGCAGGGTGGTAAAGGTGGAGCGATGGGATTTGGAAAATCAAAAGCTAAAATGATGAATGAATTAAAAGGTAAGGTTACTTTTAATGATGTTGCTGGTGTAGAGGAAGCTAAAGAAGAAGTAGAAGAAATGGTAGAATTCTTAAAAGATCCAAAAAAATTTAGTAGATTGGGTGGTAAAATTCCAAGAGGAGCTTTACTTGTTGGTCCTCCAGGAACAGGTAAAACTTTATTAGCAAGGGCAATTGCGGGTGAAGCAGGTGTTCCGTTTTTCACTATTTCAGGTTCTGATTTTGTTGAGATGTTCGTTGGAGTAGGAGCGTCTAGAGTAAGAGACATGTTTGAACAAGGTAAAAAAAATTCTCCATGTATTATTTTTATAGATGAGATAGATGCTGTTGGAAGAAGTAGAGGGGCAGGTCTAGGGGGTGGAAATGATGAGAGAGAACAAACCTTAAATCAGTTATTAGTTGAAATGGATGGTTTTGATACAAATGAAGGTGTCATAATTATAGCTGCAACAAACAGACCAGATGTGCTCGATCCAGCTTTATTAAGACCAGGAAGGTTTGATAGACAGGTAGTGGTTTCAAACCCAGATATTATTGGAAGAGAAAAAATTTTAAAAGTTCATGTAAAAAAAATAAAAATGGCGCCAGATGTTAATTTAAGAACAATTGCAAGAGGCACACCAGGATTTTCAGGAGCCGATCTTGCAAATATAGTTAATGAAGCAGCTTTGTTAGCAGCTAGAAAAAACAAGAGGATAGTCACATTACTAGAATTTGAGGAAGCAAAAGATAAAGTTATGATGGGTGCTGAAAGACGTTCAATGGTCATGACAGAAGATGAGAAAAAATTAACTGCATACCATGAAGGTGGACATGCTCTAGTGTCGTTTAATATGCCAAGTTATGATCCTATTCATAAAGCTACTATTATACCAAGAGGCAGAGCTCTTGGAATGGTTATGAACTTACCTGAAAGAGACAAACACGGTTACTCAATAAAATATCTTAAAGCGAGACTAGCTGTTTGTTTTGGAGGAAGAGTGGCTGAAGAATTAATTTTTGGAAAAGATAATATATCTACAGGAGCAGGTGGAGGAAATGGTTCTGATATTAACCAGGCTACACAGTTAGCAAGAGCAATGGTAACAAAATATGGAATGAGTGAAGAAATGGGTCCAGTTGAATATGGGGAAAACCAAGAAGAAGTGTTTTTAGGAAGATCAGTTACTCAAACTCAATCGGTATCAGAGGAAGTTGCTCAGAAAATTGATAAAGAAATAAGAAAGCTCGTAGATGAAGGATATAATAAAGCTAAGGAAATTTTAACAGAAAAGATAGATGATCTACATAAAATTGCAAAAGCTTTAATAACTTATGAGACTTTAACTGGTGAAGAAATAGAGAATATAATTAATAAAAATTTATATCCTAAAGATAAAATTTTAGATAATCCAGAATCAAAAGATGATCAGGACTCAGCTTTGGGCGCGATGGGTTTGAAACCAAAAATTGTTCATTAATAAATAATGCCAAGATATTACACAAGAGCGTGTAATTTCTACTTCGGCAAACAATCAAAAATATTAGTAAAAAAAAAACAATCAATTCCTTTACATCAGATTAAAGAAATATCTTTTGACCATGTTGAGATAATTACAAGAAAAAAAATTAGAAAAATTTCAATAAATAAAATTAGAAATTTACCAAAAAAACTAAAAACAAAAATAAATTCAGATTTAAAAAAAATTAGGTCAAAAAAATCAAATTTTTCAAATTTAAATTTTAAAAAAATTCCAAATATATTGGGTGTTTTAAATCTAACTCCTGATAGTTTTTCCGATGGAGGAAAATTTAACAAAAAAAATAAAGGCGTCAGTCATGCTATCAATTTATATAAAACTGGTGCTTCGTTAGTAGATGTTGGTGGAGAGTCTACAAAACCAGGATCAAAGGAAGTAAATAAAAATCAAGAATGGTATAGAATTAATAAGACATTAAAATTAATTGTAAAAAAAATACCAATATCTTTAGACACAAGAAAATCTGCAATTATGGAAAATGGTATTAGAATGGGGGTTAAACTTATTAATGATGTTTCGGGATTAAGCCATGATCCTAAAACAATAAATGTTTTAAAAAAGTATAAAATTCCATTTGTAATACAGCATTCAGTTGGGACACCAGAAAATATGCAAAAGAATCCAACATATAAAAATGAATTATTAGATATATATGATTATTTTGAAGATAAAATTAAGTTAATAAGGTCTAAAGGTATTGAACACAATAATATAATTTTAGATCCTGGAATTGGATTTGGAAAAAATTTGAAACATAATATGAATCTTATAAGAGGTGTTTCTATTTTTCATTCATTAGGTTTTCCTATACTAGTAGGGAATTCAAGAAAAAGATTTATTAAAGATATATCAAAAAAAAATGATAGCGAAACAAGGATCGGTGGAACTATGGCTTCTTCAATTTATTTAATGATGCAAGGAATTCAGATTTTAAGAATTCATGATGTTAATGAAGTCATGCAAGGTATTAAAGTTTTTAATCAGATAATTAAAAATTAATGGCAAAAAAATATTTTGGAACAGATGGAATAAGAGGTGCAGTTAATAGCAAATATATAAATGGAGATATGTTTTTTAAATTTGGACTTGCTAGCGGAACATACTTTAAATCTCAAAAAAAAAGAAAACAAACAGCAATAATTGCAAAAGATACGAGATTGTCTGGATATACACTTGAACCAGCTCTTGTCTCAGGTTTGGCTTCAGCTGGTATGCATGTTTATACCCTAGGACCCTTACCAACTAATGCGTTAGCTATGTTAACAAAAGAGATGAAAGCAAATATGGGTATAATGATTACCGCTTCTCATAATCCACATTTTGATAATGGTTTAAAATTATTTGGTCCTGATGGAATGAAATTATCAGATAAAATAGAAAAAAAAATTGAGAGTCTCATTGATAAGAAAATCTCAAAAAATCTCTCGCATTCTGAAAAATTAGGAAGAGTTAAAAGATTAGAAACAGGCACCAAAAATTATATCAAAATATTAAAAAAAAATTTCACAAAAGAGTTCAATTTAAGAGGGCTAAAAATAGTAATCGACTGTGCAAACGGCGCTGGTTATAAGGCAGGTCCTGAATTATTGAAATCATTAGGAGCTAAAGTGATAGCAATAGGTATTAAACCAAATGGTTTAAATATTAATAAAAAATGTGGATCAACTTTTCCAAGAAACATTAGATCTGCTGTAAAAAAATATAAAGCACATATCGGAATATCTTTAGATGGAGATGCTGACAGAATTATAATGTGTGATGAGAAAAGCAATATAATAGATGGAGATCAAATTATAGCTGCTTTAGCAACGAGATGGAAAAATAAAAAAATGTTAAAAGGGGGAGTTGTTGGAACATTAATGTCAAATTATGGTTTAGAAAAATATTTTAAATCTATAGGAATAAAATTTTTGAGGGCAAATGTTGGAGATAGATATGTTAAAGAAAAAATGCAAAAATATAATTTTAATTTAGGTGGTGAACAATCGGGACATATTATTTTAGGTAAATTTGCAACTACAGGAGATGGTTTGCTAGTAGCTTTAGAAGCTCTTTTTGCTTTAAGAAAAGGAAAAAAGGCAAGTAAATTTTTTGAACAATTTAATAAAACACCTCAACTTTTAGAAAATATTGAGGTAAAAGATAAAAATATTATTAACAAACCAGAGATAAAAAAAATTATAAAAAATGCAGATAAATTAATTAAAGGCAAAGGAAGAATTT
>CACAVT010000025.1 GCA_902536005.1 uncultured Pelagibacteraceae bacterium | reverse complement strand
CATCTAGAACTTTATTGTCATATGCTCTTAATTTAATTCTAATATTCTGTTTTTCCATGATTAACCTGCAATCTTCTTAGTAACTTCGTCTTGAACATTTTGTGGTACTTTTGAATAATGATCAAAAAACATTGAATATTGTGCTCTACCTTGAGACATTGATCTTAAATTATTTATATAACCAAACATGTTAGCCAAAGGAACCATTGCTGTTATTACGGTTGCGTTACCTCTTTGCTCTTGAGTGCTGATTTGACCCCTTCTACTATTTAAATCACCTATAACATCACCCATGTAATCTTCAGGAGTTACTACTTCAACTCTCATTACTGGCTCTAATAATTTTAGGCCACCTTTTGTACAAGCTTCTTTAAAGCAAGCTCTGCTTGCTAATTCAAATGCTAGTACACTTGAGTCAACATCGTGATGCAATCCATCTAAAATGGTTACTTTGTAATCAATCATTGGGAAACCTGCCAAAATTCCACTATCTGAGACAGTTTCAATACCTTTTTCAACACCAGGGATAAATTCTTTTGGAATCGCACCACCTTTAATTTTACTCTCAACATCTCTACCTTTACCAGGTTCTTGAGGCTCAACTAAAAGTTTAACTTTTGCAAATTGACCAGCACCACCACTTTGTTTTTTGTGAGTGTATTCAACCTCTGAAGCAGCTTCTATAGTTTCTCTATAAGCAACTTGTGGAGCTCCAACATTAGCCTCTACTTTAAATTCTCTTTTCATTCTATCAACAATAATATCCAAGTGTAGTTCACCCATTCCCTTAATAATTGTTTGTCCTGACTCTTCGTCTGAAGTAACTCTAAAAGAAGGATCTTCCTTAGCTAACCTGCCTAATGCTTCACCCATTTTTTCTTGGTCTGCTTTTGTTTTTGGTTCTACTGCAATTTCAATTACTGGATCAGGGAACTCCATTGGTTCAAGAAGAACGGAATTTTCTTTGTCACATAAAGTATGTCCTGTAATAGTATTTTTTAATCCTGCTAAAGCAACTATATCACCTGCATTAGCCTCTTTAATATCTTCTCGAGAGTTTGCATGCATTAAAAGCATTCTTCCAACTCTTTCTTCTTTTTCTTTAGAAGAATTGAAGACTGCTGTACCAGTTTTGATAGTACCAGAATAGATTCTAATAAAAGTTAGTGAACCAACAAATGGATCGTTAGCCACTTTAAAAGCTAAAGCAGAAAATGGAACACTATCTTCAAATTTCATTTCTATTTCATCTTCACTACCTAATTTAGTTCCTTTGATAGATCCAATATCTACGGGACTTGGCAAATAATTAACAACAGCATCAAGCAAAGGCTGAACACCTTTGTTTTTGAATGCTGAACCTGTCAAAACTGGAACAAAACTAAAATTTAGAGTTCCTTTTCTTATACATTTGACCAAATCTTCTTCTTTAATTTCATCACCATTTAAATAGGCTTCCATTAGCTTTTCATCTTGTTCAACAGCTGTTTCAACTAATTCTGTTCTGTATTTTTCTGAAATTTCTTTTAAATCTTCTGGAATTTCTTTGTATTCCCATTCAGCTCCTAGTGCCTCATTTTTCCAAACTTGAGCTTTCATTTTAACAAGATCAACTACACCAGATAAAGAGGCTTCAGCTCCTATAGGGACTTGCACAACCAAAGGTTTTGCACCTAATCTATCTCTGATCATATCTACACATCTAAAGAAATCAGCACCTGTTCTGTCTAATTTGTTTACAAAACAAATTCTTGGTACTTTATACTTATCGGCTTGTCTCCATACAGTTTCGGATTGCGGCTCTACACCTGCAACACCATCAAAAACAGCAACAGCACCATCTAAAACTTTTAAAGACCTTTCTACTTCAATAGTAAAATCAACGTGACCAGGTGTGTCTATAATATTAATTCTATGATCATTCCAAAAACAAGTAGTGGCCGCAGATGTAATTGTAATTCCTCTTTCTTGTTCTTGCTCCATCCAATCCATTGTTGCAGCACCATCGTGTACTTCACCAATTTTGTGACTCTTTCCTGTATAATATAGAACTCTTTCAGTAGTAGTTGTTTTACCAGCGTCTATATGGGCCATGATCCCAATGTTTCTATATTTATCTAATGAATGAGTTCTAGCCATATCTTATTACCACCTAAAATGAGCAAATGCCTTATTAGACTCTGCCATTTTATGCACATCCTCTCTTTTTTTAACAGCAGCACCTTTTTTTTCATAAGCATCATAAAGCTCATTAAAAATTTTATCTGCCATGTGTTTATCTTTTCTTTTTCTTGCTGACTCAACTAACCATCTGATCGCTAACGCTTGTGCCCTTTTACTTTTTACCTCAACAGGAACTTGATAGGTTGCACCACCAACTCTTCTAGACCTAACTTCTACAGTTGGTTTGATATTGTTAATTGCTTCATTGAAAATATTAATCGGCTCATCTTTAGTTTTTGTTTTAATTTTATCTATAGCGTCATAAACTATTTTGGCAGCAATACCTCTTTTACCGTCATACATGATATTGTTGATTAATTTAGGAATAATAGTTGATTTGAATTTTGGATCTGGAACTACATTTTTTTTAGGTTGAGTTTTTTTTCTAGACATTATTTACCTTTTTTCGTTCCGTATAAAGATCTTCTTTGTTTTCTATTTGCAACACCCTGGGTATCTAGATTACCTCTTAGAATATGATAACGAACACCTGGTAAATCTTTTACCCTACCACCTCTAATCAGTACTACCGAGTGTTCTTGAAGGTTATGACCTTCACCAGGAATATAAGCTGTAACTTCAAATCCATTTGATAATCTCACTCTAGCAACTTTTCTTAATGCAGAGTTTGGTTTCTTAGGTGTTGTTGTATAAACTTTTACGCAAACTCCTCTCTTTAAAGGTTGTTTTTGTAGAGCAGGAACTTTGTTCCTTGCAGCTGGTTTAACTCTTTTTTTTCTTAACAACTGATTAATAGTTGGCATAAATTTTTTAAATTAATTAATTTATTTTTAGATGAAAATAACTGGCAGGTTATTTTGTGGCAGCGTTTAGTACCGTTAGAAGTACTACATTCCAACCAAAAACATCGCCAAATTACTTATTAATAGACCTTTGTCAAACTAAAACTGCAATTTTTAGGCGATTTTTTTATTGATTTGCTTGTGTTTCTTCAGGTTCTGAGGCTTCTATTTTTTCCTGCTCCGCTAAGAAATTATTATCATCTTCTAGAGCTCTGTTGTTCCATCTATTTTTAATATTACCAGTACCTGCAGGAACTAATCTTCCAACAATAACGTTCTCTTTTAGGCCATTTAATGGGTCAACTTTTCCTTTAATAGCCGCATCGGTTAATACTCTTGTTGTTTCTTGGAACGAAGCAGCTGAAATAAACGATTCAGTTTGAAGTGAGGCTTTAGTGATACCCATTAAAACTCTTTCACCAACAGCTGGTGTTTTCCCCTCTGCAGCCAATTTCTCATTAGTGTTGTCAAACTTAATTCTATCAACCACTTCACCAGGTAAATAACTTGAGTCACCTGATACTTTAACTTCAACTTTTTTAAGCATTTGTCTTAAAATAGTTTCAATATGCTTATCATTTATGATTACACCTTGTAATCTATAAACTTCTTGAACTTGATTAACAAAATATTCTGTTAATTCTTTTATACCTAAAATTCTTAAAATATCATGTGGCAATGGTTGGCCATCTAAAAGATACTCTCCTTTTTGAATTTTTTCGCCAGGATTAAAATTGATATGTTTACCTTTTGGAATTAAATAATTTGAAGGTTCTGATCCATCTTCAGGAACAATAGATACTCTTTGTTTGCCTCTTACCTCTTTCCCAAAAATAACACTACCATCATTTTCAGCTATGATTGCACTATCCTTAGCTTTTCTAGCCTCAAATAACTCAGCAACTCTTGGAAGACCTCCGGTAATATCTTTTGTTTTTGTTGTTTCCTTAGGTAATCTTGCAATTACATCACCTGCATAAACTTTTTGACCGTCTTTTACAGATAAAATCGAATCCGGTACTAAATAATATCTAGCTTCATTATCATCAGCTTTTTTAATCACATTTCCTTTTTCATCTCTAAGAGTAATTCTGGGTTTTAAGTCAGTACTTTTTGATTGTCCTCTCCAATCAATTACTGATTTAGAAGAAATTCCTGTTGCATCATCAGTAGTTTCTTGAATTGATACACCATCAATTAAATCTACATAACTTGCTGTACCACTTTTCTCTGCAATAACTGGAGTTGTATATGGATCCCATTCACATATTTTAGTATTTGCTTTGACTTTATCACCATTGTTGAAAAATAGTTTTGATCCATAAGCAACTTTATAAACTGCTATCTGAACTCCTTTGTCATCCTCTATAGAAAGTTGAGTGTTTCTTCCCATGACAATCAAATTCTTTTTAGAGTCCTCTAAAATATTTGAGTTGATTATTTTTAAAGTTCCCTCACTTTTAGTAACTATTTGAGAATCTTGTTTAACTGAAGCTGTTCCTCCAACGTGGAACGTTCTCATTGTTAGCTGTGTTCCTGGTTCACCAATTGATTGAGCAGATATCATTCCAATAGCCTCACCAACATGAACCATCTTACCTCTTGATAAATCTCGTCCGTAGCATGTAGAACAAACACCCTCTTTTGAACTACATGTCATTACTGAATAAACTTTTATTGATTTAACACCTGCAGCATCAATTTTATCACAACCTGCCTCATCAATCATTTCAGATTTTTTAATTATCACTTCACCTGATAAAGGATTTTTGACTTCAGCTGCTGTAACTCTCCCTAATGCTCTTTCAGATAAACTTACAACAACATTACCACCCTCTAAAATTTCAGAAAGCTCAATAAATCCAGGATTATCACATTTTACTTTAGTAATCGTTAAATCTTGAGCTACATCACACAATCTTCTTGTTAAATATCCAGAACTAGCTGTTTTAAGTGCGGTATCTGCTAATCCTTTTCTAGCTCCATGTGTTGAATTAAAGTATTCTAAAGCAGTTAAACCCTCTTTAAAGTTTGAAATAATCGGACTTTCAATAATTTCTCCAGAAGGTTTAGCAATCAAACCTCTCATACCTGCTAATTGTTTCATTTGAGCTGCAGATCCTCTGGCTCCACTGTCTGCCATCATAAATACAGAATTTATTTTTAATCCTTCGTCAGTTTTTTCTGTAGCTGATATTCCTTTCATCATTTCTCCGGCAACTTTATCTGTACACTTAGACCAAGCATCAACAACTTTGTTATATTTTTCACCTCTTGTAATTAAACCCTCTGCATATTGAGTTTCATAATCTGCAATTAATTTCTTAGTATCATCAATTAATTGAGTTTTATTTTCAGGAATTACAAGATCGTCTTTTCCAAACGAAATTCCTGCTTTAAATGCGTGTTTAAATCCTAAATCTTTAAGCTTGTCACAGAAAATTACAGTTGTTTTTTGACCACAAAATCTGAATACAACATCAATTATTTCCGAAACTACTTTTTTAGGTAATAATCTATCTACTAAAGAGAACTTAATGTTACTATTTTTAGGTAATAGATTTGCTAATAAAAATCTTCCAGCTGTAGAAGTGTATTTTTCCATTTTTTTATTACCTTGATCATCTACAGTCTCAAATCTTGAAATGATAGTGCTATGTACATTTATTTGACCAGATGATAAAGCAAATTCAATTTGATCTGAATTTGTAAAGTATCCAGCTGGTTTATCAGATATAGGCTCTTGTGAAAGATAGTAAATTCCTAAAATCATATCCTGACTCGGAACGATAATTGGTTTACCGTTTGATGGAGAAAGAATATTATTTGTAGATAACATTAATATTCTTGCCTCTAATTGAGCCTCTAAACTTAATGGAACGTGAACTGCCATTTGGTCGCCATCGAAGTCAGCATTAAATGCTGCACAAGTTAAAGGGTGTAATTCAATTGCATCCCCTTCAATTAATTTTGGCTCAAATGCTTGAACTCCAAGTCTATGAAGTGTTGGCGCTCTATTTAATAGAACAGGATGCTCTCTAACAATTAATTCTAAAGCATCCCAAACTGCATTAGTTTCTTTTTCAACTAATTTTTTAGCTTGTTTAATTGTTGAGGCTAAACCTAATTTATTTAATCTTGCGTATAAAAATGGTTTAAATAATTCTAAAGCCATTTTTTTGGGTAAACCACACTCATGAAGTTTTAAATCTGGACCAACAACAATCACCGATCTTCCTGAATAATCAACTCGTTTACCTAATAAATTTTGTCTAAATCTTCCTTGTTTACCTTTTAACATTTCAGCAAGAGATTTAAGTGGACGTTTACCTGTTCCTGTTATTACCCTGCCTCTTCTACCATTATCAAATAGAGCATCTACAGACTCTTGAAGCATCCTTTTTTCATTTCTTACAATGATGTCTGGAGCTTTAAGATCCATTAATCTTTTTAATCTATTATTTCTGTTAATTACTCTTCTGTATAAATCGTTAAGATCTGAAGTAGCAAATCTTCCACCGTCTAGAGGAACTAATGGTCTTAATTCTGGTGGTATAACTGGTACAACAGTCATAATCATCCACTCAGGTTTTTGACCTGTTTCAATAAATGACTCTATTAATTTTAATCTTTTAATTGCTCTTTCTTCATTAACTTTTGATTTGGTTTCTTTAATAAAGCTAACAAGATTTTTTCTTTCAAATTCTAAATCTAAATTTTTCAGCATCTCCAGGACAGCTTCAGCTCCTATACCCGCTGTAAAACTTTCTTCACCAAATTCATCCTGGTATTTTGCTAATTCTTCTTCATTTAAGAGTTGATTTTTTTGTAAACCAGTTAATCCGGGTTCTATTACTATAAAGTTTTCAAAATAAAGCACTCTCTCTATTTCTTTTAATTTCATATCTACTGCTAAAGCAATTCTACTTGGAAGAGACTTCAAGAACCAAATATGCGCTACTGGTGTGGCTAGATTGATGTGGCCCATTCTTTCTCTTCTTACATTTGACTTTGTAACTTCAACACCACATTTCTCACATATAATTCCTCTAAATTTCATTCGTTTATACTTACCGCATAAACACTCATAATCTTTTATTGGTCCAAAAATTCTTGCACAAAACAAACCATCTTTTTCAGGTCTAAATGTTCTGTAGTTAATTGTTTCGGGCTTTTTAATTTCACCAAATGTCCATGATTTAATCTTCTCTGGGCTGGCAAGTGAAATTTTAATGCTATTAAAATTTTGAGCTTCTGAAATCTCGCTGCCTTTAAATAGATCTGTTAATTCTTTTTTCATTAATTAAGCTCCACATTTAATGCTAATGATTTAATCTCTTTAACTAAAACGTTAAATGACTCTGGTATTCCAGACTCAAAGTTCTCTTCACCTTTAACTATAGTCTCATAAACTTTAACTCTACCTGCAACATCATCGGATTTAACCGTTAAAATTTCCTGTAATGTATATGATGCACCATATGCTTCAAGTGCCCACACTTCCATTTCACCAAATCTTTGTCCACCTAATTGTGCTTTACCACCAAGTGGTTGTTGTGTAACCAAACTGTAAGGTCCAGTAGATCTTGCATGAATTTTATCTTCAACTAAATGATGAAGTTTTAGCATGTAGATTATTCCAACAGTAACGGGTCTATCAAATTTCTCTCCAGTTCTTCCATCCCATAAATAAGTTTGCCCAGATCCTGGTAAATTTGCTAGTTCAAGCATCTCAGTAACATTTTTTTCTTTAGCACCATCAAAAACAGGTGTTGAAATTGCAATACCATTTTGTAAATTTTCACAAAGATCTTTGAATTCACTCTTGCTTAATTTATCTACTTTATCGTTGAAAATCTCTTCTCCGTAAACAGATTTCAAAAATTTTTCGATTTTTTCTGTTCTTTCAATTTTTTTGTTATTTTCGTTAACTAAATTTTTAACTTGTTCACCAAATTCTTTACATGCCCAACCCAAATGTGTCTCTAAAATTTGTCCAACATTCATCCTACTAGGTACACCAAGTGGATTTAATACAATATCAACTGGTCTACCATCTTCTCTGTATGGCATATCTTCAACGGGTACAATTTTACTTACAACTCCTTTATTTCCATGTCTTCCTGACATTTTATCACCTGGTCTTAATCTTCTTTTAATAGCAACAAATACTTTTACCATTTTCATAACACTTGGTAATAAATCATCACCGCTTCTTATTTTTAAAACTTTATCCTCAAATCTCTCTGTTATGTCTTGTTTTGCTTTATTATATTGATCTTTTAATTGAGCTAATGTTGCTTCGTCATTTACATTTCCTACTGTGATTTTGAAGACATCATTAATTGATAATTTATTAATTGTATCAAAGTCTAACTTAGTTCCTACTGATAAATCTTTTACTTTTTTAGTTATAGATGATCCTGATAGGAATTGTGAAGCTCTTTGTTTAATACTTCTTTCTAATATTTCTTCCTCAACAATTTTATCTTGTTGAACTTGTTCAATTTCAGCTCTTTCAATAGTTATTGATCTTTCATCTTTCTCAATTCCATGCCTATTGAATACTCTTACATCAACTACCGTTCCACTTGATCCTCTAGACATTCTTAGAGATGTATCAGTTACATCAATAGCTTTTTCCCCAAAAATTGATCTTAATAATTTTTCTTCAGGACCAGATGCTGAGTCTCCTTTTGGAGTAACTTTACCAACTAAAATATCTCCAGCATTTACCTCCGCACCAATATAAACTATTCCTGATTCATCTAGGTTTTTTAAAGCTTCTTCATTTACATTTGGTATATCTCTTGTTATCTCTTCTTCACCTAGCTTTGTATCTCTAGCCATTATTTCATATTCAACAATATGAACAGATGTGAATACATCATCTGTAACACATCTTTCTGAAATTAGGATTGAGTCTTCAAAGTTATAACCTTGCCACGGCATGAATGCTACAGTAACATTTTTACCCAAAGCAAGTTCACCTAATTTTGTTGAAGGACCATCGGCAATAATATCCCCAGATTTAACTTTGTCACCAACTCTAACTAATGGTCTTTGATTTATGCAAGTATTTTGATTTGATCTTTTAAATTTTTGAAGGTTATAAATATCTACACCAGACTTACTAAAGTCTGTTTCCTCAGTTACTTTTATAACTATTCTTTTACCATCTATTTTATCAACAATTCCATCACGCTTAGCAACAATAGTTACTCCTGAATCTAAAGCAACATCACTTTCAATTCCTGTACCAACAAGCGGCGACTCAGGTTTTAATAATGGAACTGCTTGCCTCATCATGTTTGATCCCATTAATGCTCTGTTTGCATCATCATTTTCTAAGAATGGAATTAAAGATGCTGCAACTGAAACTAATTGTTTTGGTGATACGTCAATGTAATCAATAGAGTCCGGTTTTGCTAAAAGAAAGTTTAGGTTTTGTCTACATGAAACTAGTTCTTCAGTAATTTTTCCATTTTTGTCAAGTTTTGTATTTGCTTGAGCAATAGTAAATTTTGTTTCTTCCATTGCTGATAAGTATTCAACTTTATCTTGAACCACACCGTCTTTTACTTTTTTGTAAGGGCTTTCAATAAAGCCATACTTGTTTATTTTTGCATATGTAGATAAACTATTAATTAAACCAATATTTGGACCCTCTGGCGTTTCAATTGGACAAATTCTTCCATAGTGAGTTGGATGCACGTCTCGAACTTCAAAGCCAGCTCTTTCTCTAGTTAAGCCACCTGGACCTAACGCTGAAACTCTTCTTTTATGAGTAATTTCAGATAACGGATTTGTTTGGTCCATAAACTGAGAAAGTTGTGAACTTGCAAAAAAATCTTTCAATGAAACTGTTAACGGTTTTGCGTTAATTAGATCTTGTGGCATTGCTGACTCAACATCTAGAGTTGTCATTTTTTCTTTAATAGCTCTTTCCATTCTGTAAACACCTATTCTAGCTTGGTTCTCAACTAACTCTCCAACAGAACGTACTCTTCTATTTCCAAGGTGATCTATGTCATCGACTTCATCTTTACCATCACGTAAATCCAACATTTTACGAATAATTGCTATTATATCGTCATTTCTTAATATGGTAATTTTATCAGAACATTCTTGGTTTAATCTTGAGTTCATTTTAACTCTTCCAACATCAGACAAATCATACCTATCTGAGCTAAAGAAAAGATTATTAAATATTTGAGTTGCTATCTCTATGGTTGGAGGTTCGCCAGGTCTTAACATTTTATAGATTTCAGTGATAGCTTCGTCTTTAGTATTATTTTTATCAGCTAAAATAGTTGTAAGTAGATACGGCCCTTTGTTTATAGAATTTGTAACAGAAATTTGAAGTGTATGTATATTTGCATCTAAAATTTGTTGAATAATTGAATCATTTAATTCAGTCCCTATTTTAAATTCACCATCCTCTTCTTCATTAACTTTAACTTCTCTGTGTAAAAATTTACCAAACAAAGACTCTCTAGAAACTAGTATGTCTTTCAAACCATCATTAGCTAATTTTTTTGCATTTAAAAAATTAATCTTATCACCTAATTTAATTACTACATCACCAGTTTTTGCATCAATTACTTCTTCTGAAAAATTTTTAGCTTTGTAGTTTTCAGGATTAAATTTTGTTCTCCACTTTTCTGTTTTTGGGTCAAAATTATATTGTTCACTTTCATAGAACTCATCTACTATTTCTGATTTTGTATAACCTAAAGCTAATAATAAAGTAGAAGAAAAAATTTTCTTTTTTCTGTCAATTTTAAAATATAGAAAATCTTTAACATCATACTCAAAATCTAACCAAGATCCTCTATTAGGTATTACTCTACAATTAAATAAAAGTTTACCACTTGCATGAGTTTTTCCTTTATCATGATCAAAAAATACACCTGGACTTCTGTGCATTTGGTTTACTACAACTCTTTGAACACCATTAGTTATAAAAGTTCCACTATTGGTCATCATAGGAACTTCACCCATATAAACTTCTTGCTCTTTAGCTGATAAAATATCTTTTGTATTATTTTCTTGATCTATTTCGTAAACTACTAATCTTAAAGTACACTTAAGAGCTGATGAATATGTAAGACCTCTTGCTATACACTCTTCAACATCAAATTTCGGTTTTTCTAATCTGTATGAAACATACTCTAAAGTTGCTTTATCATTTAAATCTTCAATTGGAAAAATACTCTTGAATACTCTATCAAAACCTTTGGTGAGTTCAGCTGCTTCAACATTAAATTCTGTTAATTCTTTGTAAGAATTTTTTTGTACTTCAATTAGGTTAGGAATAGATAAACTCTCTTTAAGTTTACCAAAGCTTTTTCTTATGTTTTTCTTTTCAGTAAAAGATAATTGCATCTATGTTTATGAATACTGATTAAAAAATAATCAGTATTTGAATTCTTTCTATTTAATTTATTTAAGTTCTACTTTAGCGCCAGCAGCTTCTAACTTAGCTTTGATCTCTTCAGCGTCTTTTTTATTTACACCAGATTTAATTTCTTTTGGTGCTCCTTCTACAAGATCTTTAGCTTCTTTTAAACCTAATGAAGTAGCTGCTCTTACTTCTTTGATAACATTAATTTTTTTATCACCTGCAGAAACTAACATGATTATAAAATCATCTTTATCTTCTGCTGGAGCTGCACCACCTGCTGCTGCTGGAGCTGCTGCTGCCATTGGAGTTACACCCCATTTTTCTTCTAATTGTTTTGAAAGTTCGGCTGCCTCTGCAACAGTCAAACTTGATAAGTCTTCAATAATTTTGTTTAGGTCAGGCATATGTATTACTCTTTGGGTTGTGTTTCAGAATTTTCTGCGGACAAACTACTCATTTTTTCTGAATGTGCAAGCAAAATACTGATTAATTTAGATGCAGAAGCGTTCAAAATCCCCACAATATTAGCTCTTGCTTCATCTAATGTAGGTAAACTTGCTACATTTTGGACACCGGCCGAATCTAAGACCTCATTATCCATAATTCCACCGATTAATTTTAGGTTTTCGTTATCTTTTGCAAATTTTGAAAGAATCCTTGCTGACATTATAGCGTCCTCTCCAAATGCGACTGCCGTAGGACCAGTAAATAAATTTGATAAATCTTTACACTTTGTTTTTTCTAAAGCCAATTTTGTAATTCTGTTTTTAGTTATTTTAAAAATTATTCCATGTTCTCTCATTTTCGATCTCAATTCATCTAATTGAGACATAGTTAAACCTTGATAGTGGGTAACCATAACAGCCTTGCTGTTTTCAAACTTACTAGTCATTTCTTCAATATAA
>CACAVT010000024.1 GCA_902536005.1 uncultured Pelagibacteraceae bacterium | reverse complement strand
AAATTGTTGTTCAATGTCAAAATGAAAGATCACAACATAAAAATAAAGAAACATGTATGAATATGTTAAAGGCAAGATTATATGATTATGAAATTAAAAAAAGAGACGAAGAAAATCAAAATGTTGAAAGTTCTAAATCTGAAATAGGGTGGGGACATCAAATTAGATCTTATGTTCTTCAACCTTACAGACTTGTAAAAGATAATAGAACTAGTTTTGAAAGCACTAGTCCTGATAAAGTACTAGATGGTGATATTGACGAATTTTTAGAACAATCGCTTTATAAACAAAATGAAAAATAATATTTTAAAATATTTTATTCTGCTTCTGTCAGTGTTTGTTATTTTGACGATTTACCTTAGCACTGTAGGTATAGAGACAGATAGATTTAACGATGAAATTAAAAAAAGAATTTCACTAATAAATAAAAATATAGATATAGATTTAAAAAAAATAAAATTAATTCTAGATCCATTTAAACTAAAAATTTACGCAAAAACAGTTGGTACCACGGTATATTTGTCAAAAAGACCTTTGGCATTAGAAAGCATTAAAACGCAAGTTTCGCTAAGTTCTTTAATTAAAAATAAGATTTCATCATCAAATATAAAGGTAATAACTAAGTCTATATTATTAAATGATTTAATTAAATTTATACGTACAACAACCAACAAACCTGAATTATTTATATTAGAAAAAATTGTAAAAAAAGGTCATATAATTATAGATCTGAGTTTGAGCATCGATGAAAATGGCAAAATTAAAAATGATTATGAAATCGCGGGTTTGATAAAAGATGCTAGTATTAATTTTTTAAATAAGGCTAATTTTAAAAATATAAATTTTAATTTCAATTTTCAAAAAGATAATTATCAATTTGATAAAATAAATTTTAAAACAGAAGAAGTAAATTTTATTTCAAAAAAACTTAACGTAATTAAGAAAAAAAATAGCTTTTTAATTGATGCTATTGTTGAAAACGATCAATCAAGTTTAAATTCGAATATATTAAATTTATTAAATTTAAGTTTTGAAAATACAATTGTTGATGATGCTAAATTTAAAACAAATAATAAATTTTCTTTAGAAATAGATGAAAAGTTCAAAGTTAAAAATATTATATTAAGTTCTGATATAAATATAACTCAGCTAAAATATAAAAAATCAAAAATAATTAATAATTATTTTCCAGAAGTTGATGACTTAATCTTACTGGATAATCATAATTTAAATTTAAATTACAAGGAGAACAATTTATCAATTAACGGTGAGGGACAAATTCAGTTAAATACTGGAGAAATAGATGAAATTAAATATTTTATAAATAAAAAGGATAAGGATTTAAGTATAGATTCAGAATTATTTTTAAAAAATATAGTTTTAAAACAGCAAGAATTTTTAAAAATTTTTTTCCCTCAAGCTAATGAAAATATAAATTTTAATAATCAAAAATTAAAAATCAATTTTAACAATAATTATCTAACTTTTTCAGGTTCTGGAAAATTTAAAATCTATAAAGATTTTGAAGAAATTAATTATTTTATTGAGAAAAATGAAAATAAATTAAGTTTTAATACCAATTTAAATGTCAAAAATACAAAATTTAAGATTGATAATATTAATTATAAAAAAAAAAATAAAACTAAAATGAATCTTCAAATTAATGGAGAAATAAAAAATAATAAAAATCTTAATATAAATAGTTTAATTATTAATGAAGAAAATAATAACATTAAAATTAAGAATTTATTTCTTAATGATTTTAATCAAATAATTAAAATTGATCAGGCAAATTTTAATTATTTAGATACAGAAAATAAAAAAAATAATTACAATATAAAAAAAGTAGAGGGCCAAAATTATTTAATTGATGGCACCTCATTTAATGCAAATTCTTTAATTTCGAATTTACTAGATGCCAATGATAAAAAAGAAACCAATCTTTTTGAAAATAATGTAAGTATGCACCTAAATTTTAAGGAAGTTTACTTTGATAAAATACACTTTGTTAAAAATTTAAATGGAAAGATAAAAATTATTAATAATAAAGTAGAAGAAGCAGATATTTTGGCCATTTATAATAATTCGCAAAATATAAAACTTACAATTAAAAAAAATGAGCAAGGTGAAAAAATTACCACCCTTTTCTCATCCAAGGCAAAACCCCTAGTAGATAGATATAAATTCATTAAAGGATTTAAAGATGATAGAGAAGGATATTTAGACTTTTACTCCTTGAAAAAAGATGGATTTTCAACTTCTAAATTAGTAATTGATAATTTTAAAGTTAAAGAAATTCCAGCGTTAGCTAAGTTGTTGGCTCTTGCATCTCTTCAAGGAATAGCAGATTTACTCACAGGAGAGGGCATAAGATTTACAGATTTTGAAATGAATTTTACTAATCAAGATAAACTAATGAAAATTCAAGAATTATATGCAATTGGTCCAGCAATATCTATTTTATTGGAAGGATACATTGAGGAGGATAAATTAATCAGTTTAAGAGGAACCTTGGTTCCAGCGACAACAATTAATAGATCTATTGCTTCAATACCTTTACTTGGAGATCTATTGATTGGAAAGAAAGTAGGCGATGGTGTTTTTGGAGTTAGCTTTAAAATTAAAGGTCCCCCTAAAGATTTAGAAACTACTGTAAATCCTATAAAAACTCTAACACCCAGGTTTATTACTAGAACTTTAGAGAAAATTAAAAAAAATTAATTTAATTCTATTTTAATATGTCTTTTTTTTCCAAGGGAAAGTTTAAGATAATTATCTTTAAATAAATTTTTATTGATTTCGAATTTTTCATCTGAAATAACATCGTCATTAATTTTTACTGCTTTCCCTTTTATAAGTCTTCTGATTTCACTTTTCGATTTTTCTAGTTTAGATAATAAAACAAGGTCTACTATATTTATTTTTTCTTCTATTTTATTTGATTGAATATTAACTTTAGGTATGTTCGAACCCAAAGTGTTTCCGGAGAAAGCTTCTTTTGCTGCTTGCTTAGAATTTTTAGCTGCTTCCTTTCCATGTAACATTTCTGTTGTTTTATTAGCAAGTAGTATTTTTAACTCATTTATATCTTCATCTTTGATTGTTTCTATTTCCTTAATTTCAATTTCAGTAAACATTTTTAAAAATTTAATTACATCTTTATCATCTATATTTCTCCAAAATTGCCAATAATCATAAGCTGATAAGTATTTTTCATCTAACCAGATAGCCCCACTTTCAGTTTTTCCCATTTTAACACCAGTTGCCAGTGTGATTAATGGAGTTGTTAAACCAAAGGTTTGATTGTTAGAATATCTTTTAATTAGCTCAACACCATTAACAATATTTCCCCATTGATCTGAACCTCCGATTTGTAAGACACAATTTTCTTTCTTATTTAATTCAAGAAAATCATATGCTTGCAAAATCATATAATTAAATTCCATATAGCTTAGGGATTGTTCTCTATCTAATCTGAGTTTTACACTATCAAATGTTAGCATTCTATTTATCGTGAAATGCTTTCCGATATCTCTCAAAAACGATATATAATTTAAATCTTTAAGCCAAGTATAATTGTTTACAAATATTGGCTTTGTCTTTGGATCATCATTATCTAAAAATTTTTTTAAAATATTTTTGATATTTTTAATATTTTTTTCAATCTCATCTTCACTTAATATTTTTCTAGTTTTGTCTTTACCAGATGGATCCCCAATTCTTGTAGTTCCTCCACCAAGTAAAACTATTGGTCTATGTCCATATTTTTGAAGTAGTCGTAAACACATTATTTGTAGTAAGCTACCCACATGTAAGCTTTCAGCTGTACAATCAAAACCTATGTAACCTTTGATCTTTTCTTCATCTAATTGTTTAGATAGTTCATCTTCGCTTGTGCATTGATAGAAAAAACCTCTATCTTTAAATTCTTTTAAAAATTTATTCATAAGTTTATAGTTACAATATACAAATTTTTTTTAAAAAACATATCAATGAAAAAAAAATTATATACTGCACTTGGACTAATGAGTGGAACATCTATGGATGGTATAGATTTATCTATAATTAGTTCAGATGGATACAGTGAGTTTTCAAACATTTTAGATGATTATTATGAGTATGATAAAAATCTACATGATCAGTTAGTTAGATTAAGAGATTTAGTTTTAACAAAGAAAGATCTTTTACAAAATTTAGAAAAATTAAGAGAATTAGAGCGCAATTTAACTCTTTTTCATGCTGATGCAGTAAATCAATCATTAAATAAATATAGACACCCCATTGATTTGATAGGTTTTCATGGTCAAACAATTTTTCATAAACCAAATGAGAAAATTACCAATCAATTAGGAGATGGGAAATTGTTATCTCAAATAGTTAAAAAAAAAGTCGTATATGATTTTAGACAAGCTGATATTCAAAATAATGGCCAAGGTGCACCTTTAACACCAATTTTTCATCATATTTTATCAAAAAAAATTAATCAAAATTTTGATCTTAAATTTCCTATAGGTTTCTTGAATATTGGAGGTATCGCAAATGTTACAAAAGTTATTAATGACTCAGATAATTTTCAAAACAACCTTTCTGCTTTTGATATAGGTCCTGGAAATTGTTTAATTGATGAATGGATAAGAAATAATTCTAATAAAAAATTTGATAAAAATGGTGAATTATCTAATGCTGGAAAAGTTGATCAATTAATTCTAAATCAGGCAATAGATAATTTTAAAATAAATTCTTACTCCCAGTCATTAGATATAAAAAATTTTGATGTATCTTTTGCAAGAGGTTTATCTTTAGAAGATGGTTGTGCTACTATAACAGACTTTACAGCATATTTAATTGCAGAAGGGTTAAAATACATTAGTCAAAAAAATAGTATTACAATTTTAATCTGTGGTGGTGGTAGAAAAAATAGTAATTTAATTAATCGTATAAAAAATTACATATCAAATGAAAATTATATTAATTTGAAAAGTATAGATAATTATAATTTAAATGGTGATTATATTGAATCCCAGGCATTTGGATTTTTAGCTATAAGGTCTTTTTTGAATTTACCAATTTCTTTTAGCACAACAACTGGATGTAAAGAATTTACGGTGGGTGGAAAACTGGTAGAAAATTTTTAATATAGTGCTGTTTCTTTTTTTATATATTTATCAAGATGTTTGATTAAAGAATCACTTGTTTTTGAAAAAAAGTGATTGGCCTCTGATATTGCATTAAATTCTACTTTAATACCTTTTTGCGCACTTAATCTTTTGTCAAGTTCAGTAATATATTCTACTGGTACCAATTCATCTTTTTTACCATAAGCAACCAAACCAGAAGTTGGACATGGAGATAAAAAAGTAAAATCATAAACATTTGGCTGAGGTGAAATTGCTATAAACCTATTTATTTCTGGTCTTCTCATTAATAATTGCATTGCAATCAAAGATCCAAATGAAAATCCTGAAACCCAACATTGCGAATTGTCAAAATTTTCTCTTTCTAACCAATCTAAAGCAGCGGCTGCATCAGCAAGTTCGCCTTGACCATTATCGAATTCTCCATCGCTTTTACCAACACCTCTGAAATTTACTCTACAAACAGAAAAATCATTATCCATAAATGTATGAAAAGTATCCACTACTACTTTATTATTCATAGTTCCTCCATATTGAGGATGGGGCTGTAATACTAAAGCAATTGGAGAAGTATTTTTTTTACTTTTATAATATTTAGCCTCAAGTCTTCCTGCAGGACCAGGTATAAATATTTCTAAAATCTTGTTATCCATAAGCGATATTGATTATTATTCTCAAAAAAAATGTACGTTTATCACAAGTCAGCGACAATATGTTAGTTTTTTTTTTACTCTAAACTTGACCATTTTAGTCAAGTATGTATAAAAACACACAATTTAAGGGCAAAAAATGAAACTTACATCAAAAGGTAGATATGCCGTCATGGCTTTAGTTGATTTAGCTAGGTTTGATAACATCAATCCAGTATCACTAAGAGATATATCGTTGAGACAAGGTATATCTTTAGATTATCTAGAACAAATTTTTTCTAAATTAAAAAAAAATGAAATTGTTAAAAGTATCAGAGGAACTCAAGGAGGATATGTTCTCAATAAAAATCCAAACGATATTAAATTAACAAATATTTTTAATGCAGTTGATGAAAAAGTAAAAACTGTTCAGTGTAAAAAGGAATCAAAAAGAGGATGTAACGGTAAAGCCACAAAGTGTATAACTCACAACCTTTGGGATGAATTAGAGATTCACATAAATACATTCTTTGAAAATAAAAGCTTAAAAGATTTATTAAATAACAATAAAGAAACAAGAGCTTAGAATGGATAACAGACAAAAAGAGATAAATAATTTAAAAGACTATAAATATGGTTTTTCGACAGATATAGAAAATATTCAAGCCCCAAAAGGTTTAAATGAAGATGTTATTAAATTTATATCTAATATTAAAAAAGAACCTACGTGGATGCTTGAATTTAGACTAAAAGCTTTTGAAAGATTTAAAGTTTTAAAAGAACCAGATTGGCAGAAGCCTAAATTTCCAAAAATAGATTATCAAGATTTATATTATTATTCTGCACCTAAAAGCATGAAAGATAAGCCAAAGAGCTTAGATGAACTGGATCCTAAACTTTTAGAAACTTATAAGAAACTCGGAATTCCTTTGCAAGAGCAAGCGAGATTAAATGGAATAGCTGTTGATGCTGTATTTGATTCAGTTTCTGTAGCTACTACCTTTAAAGATGAATTAACTAAACAAGGAATAATATTTTGCCCTATATCAGAGGCAATTCAAAAACACCCTGAATTAGTCAAAAAATATTTAGGATCTGTAATTCCAACAAGCGATCATTTTTTTGCAACATTAAATTCAGCAGTTTTTACAGATGGTTCTTTTGTATACATTCCAGAGGGTGTTAGATGTCCAATGGAACTATCAACTTATTTTAGAATAAATGCATCTAATACAGGTCAATTTGAAAGAACTTTAATTATTGCAGACAAAGGAAGTTATGTTAGTTACCTAGAAGGATGTACAGCTCCAATGAGAGATGAAAATCAATTACATGCTGCTAATGTAGAATTAATTGCACTTGATGATGCGGAAATAAAATATTCAACCGTACAAAATTGGTATCCAGGCGATAAAGATGGAAAAGGTGGAATTTATAATTTTGTAACAAAAAGAGGTTTATGCAAAGGAAAAAATTCTAAAATTTCCTGGACACAAGTTGAAACAGGTTCTGCAATTACCTGGAAGTATCCTAGTTGTATTCTAAAAGGAGATAATTCTGTTGGTGAGTTTTACTCAATAGCCATTACTAACAACCACCAGAAAGCAGATACAGGTACCAAAATGATCCATTTAGGCAAAAATACTAAAAGTAAAATAATTTCGAAAGGAATATCAGCTGGTAGTTCAGATATGACTTATAGAGGTTTAGTTGATATTTCATCAAAAGCAAAAAATTCAACCAATTATACTCAGTGTGACTCTTTATTAATGGGTAACAAATGCGGAGCTCATACTGTGCCTTATATAAAAAATAAAAATTCTGATTCCAATATTGCTCACGAGGCAACCACATCCAAGATAAGTGAAGAGCAGTTACATTATTGCCAACAAAGAGGATTAAATCCTGAGGAAGCAGTTGGCTTAATTGTTAACGGTTTTTGTAAGGAAGTGTTGCAACAACTGCCTATGGAATTTGCTGTAGAAGCACAAAAACTTGTAGGTATCAGTTTGGAAGGAAGTGTAGGCTAATGCTAAAAATAAATAATTTGAATGCAACGATTGATAATAAGTCTATTTTAAATGGGCTATCCTTAGATATAAATCCTGGTGAGGTTCATGCAATTATGGGTCCTAATGGATCTGGAAAAAGTACTTTGTCCAACATTTTATCAGGAAAAAAAGGCTATGAAGTTTCAGGGGAAGTTCTTTTTGAAGAGAAAGATTTATTTGAACTTGAAACAGAGGAAAGAGCACACAAGGGTATATTTTTAGCTTTCCAATATCCTTTAGAAATTCCAGGTGTAAATACAAATATATTTTTAAAAACTTCTTTAAATGCCGTGAGAAAAGCTAAGGGTGAGAAAGAGCTTGATGCTATTGAATTTCTAAAGTTGGTAAAAGAAAAATCTAAAGAACTAAAATTTGATGAGGAAAAACTAAACAGACAATTAAACGTTGGTTTTTCTGGAGGTGAAAAAAAGAAAAATGAAATTTTACAAATGTCATTGTTGGCTCCAAAACTATCAATCTTAGATGAGACTGATTCTGGTTTAGATATTGATGCTTTAAAGATTGTTGCAGACGGAGTTAACACATTGAGAGATAAAAACAATTCATTTTTAATTATCACACACTACCAAAGATTACTTGATTATATAAAACCTGACTTTGTTCACGTTTTGATGAATGGAAAAATTGTAAAATCAGGTGGTCCAGATTTAGCTTTAGAATTAGAAAAAAAAGGATATGAAAATTTTAATTAAATGAAAGAACAATTACAAAAAGATTTTGATAATAGTATAAAAAATTTAAGTTTATCTCAAAAAGATTTTGAAATAAAAAAATTTTGTTTAGACAATTTCATAGATAAAGGTTTTCCAAATAAAAAAGAAGAAGATTGGAAATTTTCAGATTTGAATCAAATAATAAAAAATAATATTGGAGAACTTAGTTTCTATACTGACCAAACATCTACTAATAAAGTTGATACCTCTGTATTTGTAGATGGATTAGAGCATAATAAAATAGTTTTCATAAATGGTAGAATTGAAAAAATTGATTTTGAATATGAAAAAAAAGATCAAATAGAAATAATTGATCAATCAGAAACTATTAATGAATTCAAAAATAGCAATTCATTATCTGACTTGAACAATGCTTTTACTAATAAATGTTTTAAAATATTGGTAAAAAAAGGTTATCAGTTAGTAAAACCTCTAATTATCTATCATACAACAAACTCAAAAATTTGGTCTAAAAACATTAATTTACGACTTAATTTCGAACTAGATAAAGATAGCTCACTAAGATTAATTGATTTGTTTAGCGATGCATCTGAAAAGAATTTTCTAAATATATTTTATAACTTTGAATTAAAGGAAAATGCAGTTTTAAAAAATTATAAAGTAGATAAATTTGAAAATAAAAATATCAAGTATTCTTTTAATAATATTGATCAAGATAAGAACAGTATTTCTGAAACATTTATTTTATCCTCTGGATCAATTTTTTCTAAAAATGAGATAAATTGTAATTTAAATGGAGTATATGCATCAGCTTTTGTAAATGGTGTTTTTTCATTGAATAATCACAAACATCATGAAATCAGATCAATAGTAAATCATTTGACTGAAAATACAAAAAGTTATCAACTAATTAAAAGTGTTTTAGATGAAAGTTCTAAAGCAGTGTATCAAGGAAAAATTTTTGTAAATTCAGACGCTCAGAAAACTGATGGATACCAATTGAGTAAAGCAATATTGCTGAATAAAGAGTCAGAGTTTAATGCTAAGCCCGAATTAGAAATTTATGCTGATGATGTTAAATGTTCGCATGGTTCAGCTTCTGGTAGTTTAAGTGAAGATTCTATATTTTATTTAATGTCTAGAGGTTTGAGTTATCAGCAATCAAGAGAGCTATTAATCAATGGTTTTCTACTTGATGTTGTGGAAAAAATTACTGACTCGGAAATAAAAAACTTAATAAAAAATATGATTGGAATTAGAGAATGAATATTGATCAGATAAAAAAAGAATTTCCAATTTTTGATGAAAAAATTCAAAATAATGATCTAGTTTATTTAGATAGTGCGAATTCATCTCAAAAACCTAAGATAGTTTTGGATAGAATTAATGAATTTTATACCAAACAATTTTCAAATGTTGGCAGAAGTGTTCATTATCTTGCAGTTGCTGCTACTAATTTGTATGAAAATACAAGAACATCTGTTCAAAAATATATTAATGCTAATGATAAAAATGAAATTGTCTTCACAAAAGGTGCTACTGAAGCATTAAATTTAGTTGCTAATACGTTGGGTCAGAGCTACTTACAAGAAGGTGATGAGGTATTAATTACAGAACTAGAACATCATTCAAATTATGTACCATGGCATTTCTTGAGGAAATCAAAAAATATAAAAATTAATTTTGCTGAAATAAATGAGGAGGGCGAAATCACTCTTGAAGAAATAGAAAAAAAAATAACTCCAAAAACAAAATTAATTTCTATTACTCATCTATCGAATGTAACAGGTGCAATTTTACCCATAAAAGAAATTACCCAGCTTGCACATTCAAAAGGAATAATTGTTGTAGTCGATGGATGTCAGGGAGCGCCACATTTAAAATTAGATATGCAAGATTTAGATTGTGATTTCTATGCAATTTCATGTCACAAAATGTATGGACCTACAGGTTTAGGGGTTTTGTATGGTAAGAAAAAATGGTTAGAAGAATTACCTCCATACCAAGGTGGTGGAGGAATGATAAAAGAAGTTAAAAAAGATAGGATATCCTACGGTGAATTACCTAATAAATACGAGGCTGGAACTATGGCTACAGCACAAGTAATTGCTTTTGATCAATCAATAAAATTTTTAGAAAGTATTGGTATCGAAAGGGTCATGAAACACGAAGCAGACTTAGTTGAATACGGACAAGAGCTATTACAAAGAAATAACTCAGTTAAACTTATTGGAAATCCAAAAAATAAAGGAGGGGTTTTATCTTTCACTATAGAAGGAGTTCACCCCCATGATATTGCAACTATCTTGGATGAAGATGGGGTTGCGATAAGAGCAGGACACCATTGTTGTCAAATTCTTCATGATAAATTAAATATTCCAGCAAGCGCAAGAGCATCAGTTGGAATATATAATACAAAAGAAGATTTAGATCAGTTAAATGAGTCAATTAACAACTGTAAAAAAATATTTAATCTATAATGAATTTAAAAGAACTTTATCAAGAAATTATATTAGAACACGGCAAGAACCCTAGAAATCTTCGTAAGTCAGAAGATTTTAATAAAGATGCGAAAGGAAATAATCCTTTGTGTGGAGATAATGTTCATGTTTATTTAAAATTAAACGGACAAAGAATTGTAGAGGATATTTCTTTTGAGGGAAGCGGATGTGCAATTTCAATGGCATCAGCTTCAATAATGACAGATTTAATCAAAGGTAAAAACGAACATGAAGCCAAAGAAATAGTCAAAGACTTTTTAGGAATGATTAAAGAAAATCCACAATTAGAAACAGAAAATTTAGATGAAGATGAAAAAACTAAGTTGATGAGTTTATCCGGAGTAAAACAGTATCCAATGAGAGTTAAGTGTGCAACACTATCATGGCATACTTTAGTTTCTGCTTTTGATGAAAATAAAGAAGAGGTAAAAACAGAGAATTAAAATATGTCCAAAAAAGAGCAAATTATAGCGGAGATAAGAAAAATTTATGATCCTGAGCTACCTGTAAATATATACGAATTAGGATTAATTTATGATATTAAAGTAGAGAATGATAAGTTTGCTAAAATTAAAATGACTTTGACTACACCAAATTGTCCAGTAGCAGAAAGTTTACCTAAAGAAGTAAAAGATGGTGCAATGCAAGTTGAAGGTATCGAGGATGTTGATCTTGAGTTAGTTTGGGATCCACCGTGGAACAAAGATATGATGTCAGAAGCAGCAAAATTGGAATTGAATTTATAATGAACCCGATTATTAAATTAAGTGATAACGCAGCATTACGAATAAAAGAGATAATGTCTAACGCTAAAAAAGATTCTATCGGAGTTAGGGTGTCAGTGAAATCTGGTGGTTGTGCGGGGATGTCATACGTGATGGAGTACACAAAAGAGATAAATCCTAATGATGAAGTTATAGAAGATAAGGGCGTGAAAGTATTCGTTGATTCAGCAGCTATTATGTATCTGCTTGGCACTGAAATGGATTATAAGAAGGAGGAATTGTCCTCATCATTTGTGTTCAATAATCCTAATGAAACTGAGCGTTGCGGCTGCGGAGAGTCTTTCAAAATATCATAAGTTGTATTATCCCATTTATCGCATATCTGTATTGCATTATATGCATATCTAGTATATAGATTCTTTATGAACAAATTTGAGTTTAAAAATCTTGTTAAAAACTTAAAAGACTCTTTAAAGGAAAAAACATTCTTTAAAGAACTACGTAAAGAAGTTGAAACCGGTGCAAACGGCACACAAGATTACGTAGTTAAAAAAGGTGTTAACAAAGATACAATTGCAACAACTAGACAGTAATTAAATTTATTAGCTACTGTAATACATCTCAAACTCTACAGGATGAGGTGCATGTTCAAATTTGTGAATTTCTTCAAACTTAAGAGCAATGTAAGCATCAATCTGATCGTCAGTAAAGACACCGCCTTGAGTTAAAAACTCTCTGTCTTTATCTAAGCTTTCCATTGCTTCTCTTAAAGAACCACAAACTGTTGGGATAGCTTTAACTTCTTCAGGTGGCAATTCATATAAATCTTTATCAAAAGACTCACCAGGATGAATTTTATTTTTAATTCCATCAATTCCAGCCATCAACATAGCTGCGAAAGTTAAATATGGGTTTCCTGCAGCATCTGGGAATCTAATCTCACATCTTGCCCCTTTTTTGCTTAATGTGATCGGTATTCTACAAGAAGCAGATCTATTTCTTGCTGAATATGCAAGAAGAACTGGAGCTTCAAAACCTGGAATTAATCTTTTGTAACTGTTTGTTGTAGAGTTAGCAAAAGCATTAATTGCTTTAGCGTGTTTTAGAATTCCACCAATATAATTTAATGCGGTTTCACTTAATCCAGAATACGCATCACCTGAAAACACCGGAGTATCACCTTTCCAAATGGATTGATGGATGTGCATACCAGAACCATTGTCACCAGCAACTGGCTTTGGCATAAAAGTTGCAGTTTTTCCAAATGAATGTGTAACCATTTGAACAACATATTTATATAATTGCACGTTATCAGCTTGGTTTACCAAAGTTCCAAAATACATTCCAAGCTCGTGCTGACTAGGAGCAACTTCATGGT
>CACAVT010000023.1 GCA_902536005.1 uncultured Pelagibacteraceae bacterium | reverse complement strand
TCTTACATTGGGTTCCGTTCTGTTGGTACCAGGGTTAATTTGAACTATGGCATTTGGCTCTTCAGAACCTGACGTCATAATTCCTCTTGGTCTATGATATTTAAAACTTCTTCCAACTAAATGAACATCATTTGCAAGTAATGCTGATGCTAAAGTATCGCCTTTAAATCCATGGTAAGTTTTACCATTAAATTTAAAAGAAATTCTATTAGTTTCATCAATGTACTCACTGGATTTTACTCTTAAGTTTTTAGTCATTTTATTGAGAAGGTGGTTTTTCACCCATTTTATAAATTGCTTTTATTTCATCATTAGAAGTATCTCTAACCATATTAAACCATTTACGACAACCATGTGCATGGTTCCATCTTTCAAATTGAACACCTTTAATATTTTTTCTCATAAACAAATATTCTGCCCATTCATCATCACTTAATTCTGTTGGTTGTTTAGGTCTTTCAATGTGTGCTTCACCGCCAGCCTTAAATTCTTGCTGATCACGTTCTCCACAGTATGGACAGTTTATTAAAAACATTAATGAGCAACCGCTGCAGCCCCGTGTTCATCAACAAGGTCTCCGCTTACAAATCTATTTAAATTAAATGCAGCATTAATTTTGTGTGGTTCATCGTTTGCAATAGTATGTGCAAACAAATCTCCAGATCCTGGAGTTGCTTTAAATCCTCCAGTACCCCAACCACAATTAAAGTATAATCCTTTAATTGTAGTTTTACTTAAAATTGGACTAGCATCAGGACAAATATCTACTATTCCTCCCCATTGTCTTAACATTCTCATTCTACTGAAAATTGGATACAATTCTAAAATGGCATTTAATGTTCCTTCAACTATTTGATGACTACCTTTTTGAGTATATGAAACATAATCATCCGTTCCGGCACCAATCACTAATTCTCCTTTATCAGATTGACTAACATAAGCATGTACTGCATTAGACATTACAACAGTATCAATAATTGGTTTTACAGGCTCAGAAACTAAAGCTTGCAAAGGTTTACTTTCAAGTGGAAGTCTTAGACCTGCCATATTAGCTATTACGCTAGAATGACCAGCTGCAACAACACCAACTTTTTTAGTTTTAATAAATCCTTTTGTTGTTTCTATTCCTTCAACACTATCTCCATTTCTTTTTATTCCTTTAACTTCACAATTTTGAATTATATCAACACCCATTGCATCCGCTCCTCTAGCATATCCCCAAGCGACCGCATCATGTCTTGCTGTACCAGCTCTTCGTTGTAAAGTTCCTCCTAAAACAGGGTATCTAATATCTTGTGATGTATTTATAATTGGACAAAATTTTTTAACTTCTTCAGTGCTTAAATAGACTGCATCAATTCCATTTAGTCTATTTGCATGTGTTCGTCTTTTTAAATCTCTAACATCTTGTAAATTATGTGCAAGATTCATTACACCTCTTTGACTAAACATTACGTTGTAGTTTAGTTCTTGAGATAAACCCTCCCAAATTTTTAATGCATGATCATATAATCCTGCACTTGCGTCCCATAAATAATTTGATCTAATAATAGTGGTATTACGTCCAGTATTTCCACCACCAATCCAACCTTTCTCTACTACAGCAATATTATTCATATTGTGTTTTTTTGCTAAATAGTAAGCTGTAGCTAATCCATGGCCACCTCCACCAATTACAACTGCATCGTATTCTTTTTTAGGAGTAGGGTCTTTCCATGCTCTTTGCCAATTTTCATGATACGAAAGAGCATTTTTGATTAACGAAAATATTGAGTACTTATTTCTCATAATAATTGAATAATTACTTTATATATATTGAATTTTCAATACAATCGCTTAATACACAGTGTCATACGGAAGAGTGGGTGAGAGGCTGAAACCAGTCGTTTGCTAAATGACCGTGCGAGGAAACTTGTACCGAGGGTTCGAATCCCTCCTCTTCCGCCATATTTTTAAAAATCTATAATTTTTTTTGAAAAATTTATTATCTTAATCAAGAATTTAAATTAATATTTAAGCTATTATGTTTTTAGAAACCGTTGGTCATGCAAGCATTTTTTTAACTGATAATGATAATCAACCAATATTAATTACAGATCCATGGTTAGTTGGTTCAACTTACTGGAGAAGTTGGTGGTTACAAAATTATCCTGATGAAGTTTTACTAAATGAAATATATAAGTCCAATTCAATATATATTACTCACGAACATCCGGATCACTTTCATCCCCCAACGTTAAAAAATTTTTCTAAAAATTCTAATCTAATAATACCTGACCTTCCTAATAAAGAATTAAAAAATTATTTAGAAACAAACAAATTTAAATTTGAAGTAATTAAAAGAAATAATTGGAAAGTTATAAATTCAAAAAATAACATTTCTATATTTTCAATACCTTTATGGAATGATGATAGTATTTTATTAATTGATACACCAAATGTAATTATTATAAATTTAAATGATTCAAAACCACCAAAAATTATACTTAAAAAGTTAAAAAAATTTATAAAAAATAGTAAAAAAAAATCAATTTTGTTATCAAGCTACTCACCAGCAAGCATAGTGAACAGTTTTAGATATAATAATGAAGTTTTATCTTTAAAATCAAAAAAAGACTATATTATTTATTTAAATAATTTATGTAACATATTAAAGGCTGATATTTTTATGCCTTTTGCAAGTCAAGCAATATTCAAAAGAAGTGACAGTAAATGGGCAAATGAATTTAAAGTTAATTATGAAGATTTATTGAATGGATGGAAGACGCATACAACTAAATTAATACCTTGCTACTCTAAAATTTCATTAAATGATTTCAATTATACTTTTGTTGAAAAGAATAATTATGTCCATAAAAATGAACTTTTAGTTAAAAAAAAAATACAAGAGCAAACTAATAAAGAGGCAAATTATCGATTTGATAATAAAGATTTAATTTTATTAAAAAAAAAAATTAATAAAATTAATTTTTTTACTAATTTATTCTTTAGAAAAGGTATTGGTTTTAAAATTGATAACAAGGTATATTTGTTTTTAAATAATAATATAATTGATATTACTTCTGAGAATGAACTTCGTAAGAAAAATAATGATTTTTTAATTGAAGTACCTGGGCTTGTGTTAAAGGATGTTTTAAATTCTAATCATTTTGGTGATTTAGGAATTACTATGTTTACATTTATACATTCAAGAAAAGGTTTGGATCCAAGATTTGTTTATGCTTTTTTTATATTAATAAGTCTTGACGATTATGGACATATTAAATCTTTATCAAATGGAATTAAATGGTTAATTAAACAAATTTACAACTATTCAAAATTCTATTTACAGCCACTCAAATTACCCAAAATAATTTGATTTTTATTTTTAAAACAATGGATTGTCTTTGAAAAAATTTTTCATACTTACTGGTTTTTGTTCTAATATATACCTATAAACGTTGTAATTTTCTAAAACTCTTTGTACATAGTTTCTGGTTTCTCTAAATTTGATCAATTCAACCCAATCAACATAATCAACTTGCTTTTTTTGTGGATCTTTATTTATTTTTTTCCAATATTTAACTCTGTTTGGTCCAGCGTTATAAGCAGCGACAGCAAAAGGATAAGCACCATCATATTGTAGAATTAAACCTGCAATATAATGTGAACCTAAATTAATATTATATTCTGGATCAGTGGTTAATCTTGATTTTGAATAAGGAAGTTTGGCTTGTTTTGAAACTAATTTAGCTGTGTAGGGCATCAATTGCATCAATCCTTTTGCACCTGCATGACTGTTAGCTTCTAAATCAAATTCACTTTCTTGTCTAATTATAGATAAGATCAAAGCACTTTCTGGAATTTTTCTTTTATTAATATATTTAGGAGTACTAATTATTGGATAATTGTATTTATTATGAAATCTTTTTTGGTAAGAAGCAATTTTTGAAACCTGAATAGCAAAATCATATCTGTTTATACTTGTAGCTAATTCTGCAGCCAAAACTTCACTACCTTTAGCTATATTGTCGTTAGCTAAATGTCTTAAAATATGTTTTGTGTATTTATCTTTCTTTAATTCATCTAGAAGATAAGAAATTTTTACAAGCTCTTTATTAAAAAATTGAATTCTATATTTTGGATCAATTTTCATATCTTTTTCTAACTCAAATTTTCCGTTTGGATTTAATTTTAAAAAAGCTAGCTGACCATAGTAAGTAGTAAGATATTTTGTAGCTTCTCTGTACCAATTATTTGATTGATCTCTTTCGCCTATTTTCTCATATGCTCTTCCAAGCCAATAGGCACCTCTGGACAAACTTATTGGATAACTAACATTTTCGTAAAAATTTTTAAAATGATCTTTAGCAGTTATTGGATCTTTTAAAAAACTTAGAGCTATCCATCCACTCATCCATTCAGCAGCCGCATATTCAGATCCCTCAGTCATTCCATGATTACTTGAAATTTTATATGAAATTTCATATTTCTTTTTATAAAGCAATGCTCTTGAGATAATTTCTCTTTCTTTCCACCATTTGTCAGGCCTAACTAAATACTCTTTATCATTTCTTATTTTCAATAAGATTTCTGTTGAAGAATCTACACGTCCTTTTTTTCTTCTCCATTTCAATCGATCATAGTTTAGCCCAGCATCATTCTTAAATTTTTGAGGAACATTTGCTATGGCTTGGTCAACCCCATAACCTTTACTCATTAAAAGATGTCTTGCATTATATAAAAGTTCGTAATCTTTTGGCAGATACTTTATTAATCTTTGTAAATCCCAACGATCCCCGTTCCAAGCTAAATAATCAGCTCGTTTAATATAGTCATCTGCATTTAAATATTTTTTATATTTTTTTCTAAAATATTTTAATTCGTTTTTGGATAAATCTGCTGTGACCCAACCTTTTTTAATTAATTTTGTACCTTTATTTTTGTCTCCAATTAAAATATGACTTTCTCCAAGTATCATTTTTCCATAACCACTTAATGGATTATTTTCTCCAAACCATTTTATTATTTTTTTAGGTGAAACACTTTCTGTTGATAGTTTGTGTTCAGCAAGATATCTAATTCTATCTATTCTAGGATAATCTGAATTTTTATTTAAAAAAATCTGATAATCGTAAAAGGAAGCTTGATTACCAGAGGTTAAAAGATGTCTCCATTGTATAAAATTATAAATTGAGTTGTCTTTTGCTTTTTTTGCTATTTTTAGTGCAGATGACCATTTACTTTTCTGCATTTCTGCAATGGCTTTTTTAGCCAACCCGAAGTCTCTTTTACTATAATATCTTGAAATCTTTATATTCATTGCTGAGCTAATTCCAGCTACTGTTGGCTTTTTCTTCGGTATTTTAAAAGTTAATTTTTTTTCTTTTAATACCAACTCTTTTTTAACAATCACTTCCTTGATTTTAATTTCTTTGGTTTTTGAGGGCTTCTTTAAGGGTTTAAGAATATTTATAGATATTTTTTTTTGAATTTCTTCTTTACTCAAAACAGGTTTCTTTAAGGGTACAACCGAATTGATTTCAGCAAAGAGGTTTTTTGAAAACATTAATATTGATACTGTGCAACCTAAAAATAATATTTTTTTGAGCATAATCTTTTAGTATATGAATCTTTAAACTATGTTATAAGTATTTATGTTTAAAGGATCAAATGTTGCTTTAATTACACCATTTAAAAATAATGGTCTAGATGAGGAAGCATATATAAAATTAATCCATTTCCACATCGATAATGGTACTAATGGACTTGTGCCGGCTGGTACAACAGGTGAATCCCCTACGTTAAGTCATGATGAGCATCAAAGAGTAATAGATTTATGTATAAAAGAAAGTAATGGAAAAATTCCAGTTATTGCTGGTACGGGTTCTAACTCAACTGAAGAGGCAATTTCTTTAACTACACACGCAGAAAAAGCAGGAGCTAACGGTGCTTTGATAGTTACACCTTATTACAATAAACCAACCCAAGAAGGTTTGTATCAACATTATAAAGCAATCAATGATAAGTGTGGCATTCCAATTATAATTTATAATATTCCTGGTAGATCTGTGATTGATATGTCAGTCGACACAATGGCCAGACTGTATGAATTAAAAAATATAGTTGGTGTTAAAGATGCAACAGGTGATTTAGATAGAGTTAATCAGACACTTGAAAAAATGGGTAAAGATTTTATTCAATTAACAGGTAATGATGATAATGCTTTTGAATTTAATAAACGTGGTGGGGTAGGTACTATTAGTGTAACAGCTAATATTGCACCTAAACTTTGTTCAGATTTTCAAAAATTCTCCAAATCAGACACCGATAATGAAATGAAAGAAGCAGAAAGATTAGATAAAATATTACAACCAGTTCATCACTCAATGTTTGTTGAGAGCAATCCTAGTCCTGTAAAATATGCTGCAAAACTTTTAGGACTTTGTGATGACAATGTAAGGCTACCACTTGTAAAAGTAACAGACACAACAAAAGAAATTGTAAAAAAAACTCTTCAGTTTGCTAAGTTAATTTAATGAACAAAAAAACCAATCCTGGTTTGAAAATTATTTGTTTAAATAGAAAAGCTAGTTTTAACTATTTTTTTGAAGATCTTTTTGAAGCTGGAATTGTTTTAAAGGGATCAGAGATTAAATCAGTAAGAGAGGGCAAAGTTAATATCGCTGAGTCTTATGCTGTTGAAAAGGGAGGTGAAATTGTTTTAATTAATTCACATATATCTCCATACAAGCAAGCCAGTTACTCAAATCATAATCCAACCAATGATAGAAAATTGCTTCTTAATAAAAAAGAAATAAATAAATTGATAGGTAAAATGCAAAGAGATGGTTTCACATTAGTTCCAACAAAAATGTATTTTAAAAAAGGAAAGGCTAAAATAGAACTAGCTGTTGCAAAAGGTAAAAAGCAATATGATAAAAGAGCAACCAAAAAAAGTAGAGATTGGAATCGTGAAAAGGCAAGATATATTAGAAAATCAAGCTAGAATTGTTTTTTTAGGAATAGGTTCAAATTTAGGTGTTAGAAAAAGAAATATAGAAAAAGCAAAATTTTTATTAGCAGAACATAACCTAAATTTACTCTCGGTATCTAGTTATTATGAAACCCCTTCCTGGCCTGATTCACGAAAACCTAGGTTCTTAAATATAATTTTAAAATTAAAATGTTATTACAGTCCTCAAGAACTATTAAAAATATGTAAATCTATAGAAAATCAATTAGGTAGAAAAAAAGCAAAAAAAAATGCTCCACGTACATGTGATTTAGATATAATCGATTTTAATAATTTAGTATCCAAAAAAAATTCTAAAATTAATTTACCTCATAAAATGATGCACAAAAGAAACTTTGTATTATTTCCACTATTCGAGATTCAAAAGAATTGGATCCATCCTGATAAAAAAATTGATCTTAAAACCTTGATTTCTCGGCTTCCTGATAGAGACATTAGATCTATTAAACAAATTTGATTTAATGGTATAATATCAATTATGCTTAATTCAAATGAACTTATAAATAAAGTTAAGAATTATAATAAATTTCTTAATCCTGAAAAATTGGATAAAGCATATAATTTTGCTGTTAAAGCACATAAGAGTCAAAAAAGAGCTTCGGGTGATCCTTATTCTGTTCACCCAATTGAGGTTGCAAATATTTTAACAGAATTAAAATTAGATAGCGCTACAATTACAACAGGTCTATTGCATGACACTATAGAAGATACTTTTGCAACTTATGAAACTATCAAACAAGAATTTGGTGATGAGGTTGCTGATTTAGTGGACGGCGTAACAAAAATTTCAGCATTTGAAAATTCAGCTGGAGCAAATTCTAAAGTTGAGAATTTCAGAAAATTAATTTTAGCAACATCAAAAGACATCAGAGTTCTGTTAGTGAAAATCGCTGACCGACTGCATAATATGAGGACCATTAAAGCAATTACAAAAGAAGACAAAAGAAAAAGGATAGCTCAAGAAACTATGGAAATTTATGCTCCATTAGCTGATAGAATGGGTATGCATAGAATAAGAGACGAACTTGAGGATTTATCTTTTGAAATTTTAAATAACGATGCAAGAAAGTTAATAAAAAAAAGACTTGATGAAATAAAATTGGATAGAAAAGATTTATTTGAAGAACAATCTTTTGAGTTAAGTGAAATCTTGAATGATAATCAAATCAATGCTGAGATACATGGTAGAGAAAAGACACCTTTTTCAATTTGGAGAAAGGTCCAAAAAAAAAGAGTTTCACTTGAACAGATAACAGACATTATTGGTTTTAGAATAATTTTAAAAAACGTAGATGATTGTTATAAAACTCTTGGTATTTTTCATAAAAAATGGAATTGCATACCAGGAAAATTTAAAGATTATATTTCTTCTCCAAAAATTAATGGTTATAAATCTATTCATACATCTGTAATTGGTTCAAACAAAAAACCAATAGAAATTCAAATTAGAACACAAGAAATGCACGAATTTGCAGAGAGAGGTGTTGCATCTCATTGGCAGTATAAATCTTCTGAAAAATTTAATTCTTTAAGCTGGAAGGAGTATGATTGGTTAAAAGATCTTGTTGAGATTATAGAAAAAAATGAAAACCCTGAAGACTCATATGAGTACACAAAACTACAAATGTTTCAAGAAAACGTATTTTGTTTCACACCAAAAGGCTCGGTAATTAAATTACCTAAGGATGCAACAGCTATAGATTTTGCATATGCTGTTCATACTAAAATTGGAAATTCAGCAGTTGGTTGCGAAATTAATGGAAACAAAAACGAATTACAAACCATTTTAAGAAATGGTGATCGAGTAAATATTATAACATCTAAAAATAATTCACCTTCACTTCATTGGATACCAACAACTAAAACAGGTAAAGCTAGAGCTGCAATAAGAAGATATTGGCATGATAAAGGAGAGCAAAAAGAGGAAAAAACAAAAAAATATAATACAACTCTATGGATGTCATTACCTGATAAGCCAGGTCAGTTAGGAGATATAAGTTCACTTATTGGAAGTCATAAATTAAATATATCGAGCTTAGAAATGGTTGGTAAAAATCCCAATTATATTAATTTTAAATTTAAATTAATTATTAGGAACCTTAAGAATTTTACTAATTTTATTGCAGAGCTAAAACAAAAGAGTATAAAATTTAAGATAATTAGACACGAAGAAAAAAGAAATGCTTTCACACAAAAAATCCTTAAATATTTTAAAAAAAACTAATGCATTATTAGAAGGTCACTTTGTTCTATCCTCAGGTCTACATTCTTCAAAATATATTCAATGTGCAAAACTTTTAAGTTACCCTAATTTAGCTATTAAAATTTGCAAATCTTTAGCAAATAAAATTAAAAAAAAATTTAAAAAAATTGATTTAATATTAGCCCCTGCAATGGGAGGAGTAATTATAGGATATGAAATAGGAAAATTGTTAAAAAAAGAAACAATTTTTTGTGAAAGGGTAAATGGTAAATTTACTCTTAGAAGAGGATTTAATATTAAAAAAGGTGCAAGAGTATTAATTATAGAAGATGTAATCACTACAGGAAAATCAAGTTTAGAATGTGTAAAGTTAATTAAAAAATCAAAAGCAAAATTAATTGGATTTGCATCTATAATTGATCGATCAACTAAACAATCTTTAAAAATAAAAACTGGAATAACATCTCATCTAAAAATAGATGTTCCAACTTTTAAAGCAAATAAATTACCACCAGAACTTAAATCAATACCAATAACAATCCCAGGAAGCAGATTTGTTAAGTGAAAAGGTTAGGTGTAAATATAGATCATATTGCAACTTTACGAAATGCTCGTGGAGAGAAACACCCAGATCCACTATTCGCAGCAAAAAAAGTTATTAGTTATGGAGCTAATTCTGTAACAATTCATTTAAGAGAAGATAGAAGACACATAAATGATATCGATGCCAAAAAAATATGTAATTTAAATAAAGTGCTTGTAAACCTTGAAATTTCTATGAATAAAGAAATTGTTAATAAAGCACTTAAGATAAAACCAAATTTTATTTGTTTAGTTCCAGAAAATAGAAAAGAAATTACTACTGAAGGAGGTTTGAATATAAAGAACAATCTGAATAAATTAGATGAAATAATTAAAAAATTTAAAAAAGCAAGGATAAGAACAAGTTTATTCATTAATCCTTCTCCAAATGATATTAGACTTGCTAAAAAATTAAATGCTGATTGTATTGAGATACATACTGGAAAATTAGCAAACCTAGTTAAATTAAAAAAAAATTATTCTAGTGAGTTAAACAGAATTAAAAAAAGTGCAAAATTAGCATCAAGTCTAAATTTAGAAGTTCATGCTGGTCATGGTTTAGACTATAAAACCACCAAAATGTTAACAAAAATAATAGAGATTGAGGAGTATAACATTGGACATTTTATAATTGGGGAGTCAATATTTAATGGACTTTCAAAAGTAATTAAAAACTTTAAAAAAATTATAAAAAAATAAATGAAAATTCTTGGTATTGGTGTTGATATTGTAGAAAATAAAAGAATTCAAAAATCTATTAAAAATCCTTTATTTAAAAAAAGAATTTACTCATTTAAAGAATTGAAACAATCTAATGCTGTAAATAATAAAGTAGCTTATTTTTCGAAGAGATTTGCTGCAAAAGAAGCATTTTCTAAAGCTCTTGGTACAGGTTTTCGTATAAATTTAAATTTTAAAGATATAGAAGTTGTTAATGACAAAATGGGAAAGCCTTATTATGTTAAAAATAAAAAAATTACAAAAATCATTCAAAAGAACTTTAAAATCAAAAAATTTAAATGTTTTCTATCAATTTCGGATGAAAAAAATTATTCAACAGCATTTGCAATTATTCAAACATCATGAAATTAGATAAAAATTTTTTTTCTGAAAATATAAAAACCTTAATTTATGCATTAATAATTGCAGTTATAATTAGATCGCTTCTAGTACAACCATTTTATATTCCATCATCATCCATGGAACCTACTTTATTAGTTGGTGATAGGTTGTTTGTAACAAAATATACCTATGGATTCAGCAAACACTCATTTCCTTTTAGTCCACCAATATTAAACAAAAGAATTATGTTTAGCAGCCCAGAAAGAGGTGATGTAATTGTGTTTAAAACGCCAGCAGATAATCGAACAGATTACATTAAAAGATTGATTGGTATACCTGGTGATAAAATTCAGTTTATAGACTCTAATTTATATTTAAATAATTCTGAAATTCTTAAATCTAAAATTAAAAACAAAACTACAATTTTCTGTGGTGATAAAAGTATCGATGTTTATAGATTTGAAGAAAAACTTTCAAATGGTAAAAAATTTCATACTGTTTATCTAAAAGATTATACATATCAAAATTCTGATGTGTTTACTGTGCCAAAAGATCATTATTTCTTTTTAGGTGACAACAGAGATTGTTCTAAAGACAGCAGGTATTTAACAAGTGTTGGATATGTACATAAAGATAATTTAGTAGGAAAAGCTCAATTTATATTTTTCTCTTCAGATAAAAGAATAGGAAGTTTTATTGAATTTTGGAAATGGCATAAGTCAATAAGATTTAATAGAACATTTAATAAAATTAATTAATGAAAATTAACTATCAGAGTTTAGAAAAAAATATTGATGTAAAATTTAAAAATAAAGATCTACTTATCCAAGCTCTTACACATAAAAGTTTTAATCCAAATGAAAATAATGAAAAGATTGAGTTTCTGGGTGATAGAGTTCTTGGCTTGGTCATAGCAAAAAAGCTTTTAGAAATTTATCCTGAGGAAAAAGAAGGTATTCTTGATAAAAAATTTGCATCCTTAGTTAACAAAAAAACCTGTTTGGAAATAGCAAAAAAAATCAATTTAGCAAGTTACGTTAAAACATTTAATCCCAAAAATAAAAAAATAAAAATTGAGGACAAAATTATATCTGATAGCTGTGAGGCTTTAATTGGTGCTATATACCTTGATAAAGGTTTTACAATTGTTGAAAAAACTGTTTTAAATTTGTGGCAAGATCATATTGAAAAAAGTGTAGTAACTGAAATAGATGCAAAGACAAAGTTACAAGAACTAACTTTAAAAAACTTTAAAAAATTACCCACTTATAAGTTAATTTCAAATACTGGCCCAAGACACAAACCTATATTCAAAGTTGGAGTAAAATTACCCAATACAAAATATTTTATAGCTACTGGGAAATCGAAGAAAGAAGCTGAACAAAATGCTGCAATAGAATGTTTAAAAAATACGAATAAAAAATGAATTGGTCCGACGAAGGATTTTTAATAAGCAAAACAAGATATAATGAAAATTCATTAATTGCTGAATTATTTACAAAAAATAGAGGAAAGATATCTGGAATTATATTTGGTGGTACTTCAAAAAAAATTAAAAATTACCTTCAAGTTGGTAACAAACTCCATATTAATTACAATTCTAAAAATGAAAATAGAATAGGTTATTTTAAAATTGAAATTTTAAATGCCTATACACCATTATATTTTGATAACAAACAAAAGCTGTCTTGCATTACATCTGCTATGAATTTAATAAAAATTTTAACAGCAGAGTCTCAATCTAACGATAAAGTTTATTTTATAATTCAAAATTTATTTTTAATTTTAAAAGAAAAAGATTGGATAAAAAAATATATATTTTGGGAATTGGAGTTACTTAAACTATTAGGGTATGACTTGGCGCTAGAAAATTTAGTTGAAAAAGATTTAGAAGGGAACAAAACTGTATATTACGTTATTTCTTTAAATGAAAAAAAATATGTACCTAATTTTTTAATTGAAAAAGATATAGAAGTTAATGATCACGGTACTTTATTGAATGGTTTGAAATTAGTAGGTGATTATTTAGATAAAACTATATTAAGACCAAACAACTTAAATTATCCTGTTAGCAGGTTGTTATTTTTGAATACGTTAAAATAATTATTTTATTATTTTATCAATTCTATCAGCATAATAACTTACTATGGCATTGGCTCCGGCTCTTTTAAAAGCAACTAAGCTTTCATATATAGCATTTTTATTAATTAATTTTTTTGCTATTGCAGTTTCAATCAAACTATATTCACCAGACACTTGATATGCAAATACAGGTAATCTAAATTTTTCTTTTATTGACTTAATTATATCTAAGTATGGCATACCTGGTTTAACCATTACCATATCAGCACCTTCTTTAATATCTAGCGCAACTTCTCTTAAAGCTTCATTAGAATTTCTATAATCCATCTGATAAGTTTTTTTGTCTCCTTTTAACGAACCTTTAGAACCGACTGCATCTCTAAAAGGTCCATAAAAGCTAGAAGCATATTTTGCAGCATAAGATAATATTTGAACGTTTTGGAATTTATTTGTATCTAAAGCTTTTCTTATTTTTCCTATTCTTCCATCCATCATGTCTGAAGGAGCCAGTACATCACAACCCATCTCAGCTTGTAATAATGACTGATTGATCAAAACCTCAATTGTTTCGTCGTTAAGTATAGTATTAGATTTGATCAAACCATCATGACCATGAGATGTGTAAGGATCTAAAGCAACA
>CACAVT010000022.1 GCA_902536005.1 uncultured Pelagibacteraceae bacterium | reverse complement strand
TTATTACTTGATGAGAATGAAATAGAAATAGACCAGTATAAAAATTTGATAAATGATGAGTTCAAAGATTATAATATTAAGATATTTATTAAAAATATAAAAACTCATGCTAAAAGAAATAATTTCTTAGCATCTCACAGCTCAGGTAATATTATTTTTCCTATCAATGATGATATTATATTTGTATCAAAATTTTGGGACGATTTTATTGATTTAGAATTTTCAAAATGTAAAATAAATCAACCAATGTGTTTATGGATAAATTGTGGTAAAAAATATAATTATCTTCATACTGATTTTCCAATTGTAAACAAAAAATGGTTTGAAAATCTAAATTATATTGGTAGTGAATATTTCAATTTTTGGTATTTAGATACTTGGATATGTGCTCTTAGCCATTTAAGTAAAAAATTTCTTGTAACAAATAAAATAACCGTGAAACAATTTTCAGCAGATACATTTGAAAATGAAGTTGACAATACTTTTTTAATAAATAGGAAGGATGGTATTCCAGAAAAAGATTTAGAAATATGGAAAAAAACTAAAAATGAAAGAGTTTTAGAGGCAAAAAAACTATAATGAATATTGGTTTTTTAGGATTAGGAAAATTAGGTTTACCAGTGAGCTTAGCCGTTGAGGACAAAGGCCATAAAATATTTGGTTATGATATCTCTAAACAAACAATTGACGATATAAGAAATCGAAAAATTAGATATAGAGAGGAGTGGGTAGATAAATATTTACCAAATACAAAGTTAGAAATAAATGATATTGATCAATTAGTTAAAAATTCTGAAATTATTTTTGTACCAATACAAACTCCACATGATCCACAGTACGAAGGTATTACTAGAATTCCTAAAAAACGTATTGATTTTGATTATTCATATTTAAAATCAGGCATTAAAGATCTTTCCTATGCAATTGAAAAAAATAGAGAGGATAAAGTAGTAATAATAATTTCAACTGTATTACCCGGTACGATTAGAAGTCAAATTAAACCACTTTTAGGGAAACATACTAAACTTTGTTACAATCCCTTTTTTATTGCTATGGGATCAACTATTCGTGACTTTTTACAACCTGAATTTATTTTATTTGGTGTTGATGACGAACTAGCCGCAATTAAAGCACAAAATTTTTACAAAACTATATGCGATTCACCATTTTATAAAACCACAATTGAAAACGCTGAGTTAATTAAAGTCTCGTATAATACAATGATTTCTACTAAAATTTCATTTGTAAATACGATTATGGAAGCATGCCATCATTTACCAAACACAAATATTGACGAAGTAACAAATGGCTTAAAATTGGCTACACGTAGATTGATTTCTGGAGCTTATATGTCTGGTGGAATGGGAGACGGTGGAGGTTGTCATCCAAGAGACAACATAGCGTTAAGTCACTTGTCACAAAAATTAAATCTTTCATATGATTGGTTTGATAGCATAATGATGCAAAGAGAAAAGCAATCTGAGTGGTTAGCAAATTTGATAGTTGATAATTCTGACAATAGGCAAATAAATATTTTAGGTAAAACATTTAAACCAGAAACAAACTTAATTTTAGGAAGTCCTTCATTATTATTAGAAAATATTTTAAAGGAAAAAAATAAAGAAGTTTATTCATGGGATCCATATGTTGATGAAAATTATGAGGAAGTATGTGATGATCTAAATTGGACAAATAGTGATATTAAACATGTATTCTTTATAGGAACAAAACATCCTGATTTTATAAAATTTAATTATCCAAAAAATTCTATTATTATTGATCCTTTTAGATATATTTATAACGTTAAAGACTCAAAAATCATCAGAATCGGTGATAATACTAATAAGTAATTATATCTTTATTTTATTAAGAGCATTATTTTTAAATATATTTGCTTCTCTTATATATCTTCTAACCATTTGTGTTGTCTTGTGACCTGTCATCGCCATTATGCTTCTTTCGTCTGCTCCAGATTCTGCTGCTACTGTTGCAAAACCTGATCTTAAACTATGACCAGCAAAATTTTTGTTTTCTATTCCTGCTAAACTTAAATATTTTTTCATTAATAAAACTACAGATTGGTCAGTTAATCTTTTTTCTGTTAAGTATGATCCTTTAGAGAATCTTCTAAAAATAGATCCAGACTTAATTTTAGATATTTCTAACCATTTTCTTAAATTCTCTACAGGACAAAATTTTTGATTAGTGAAGTAGGGCAGTCCTTTAATCATTCCTTCTCCAAATTGATCTGTTTTGGATCTTTTAATTGTGATTTTGAGACCTTCAGGAACAAATTCTAAATCTTCATAATCAATTGAAACAAGCTCGGTTCGTCTAAAACCACCTCCAAAACCTACCAATATTATTGTCTTATCTCTAAGTTTCTTTATTTCCTCTATTTCTTGATCATCTATTACATTTATTATTGATTTTAAATGATTGATTAATATAGGTTTTTTACCTTTTTGAATGCTTCCTTTTACCCTTCTTATTCCCATTAAATTTTCAATAATAATTGGATGTTTTGTATCTAAGTAATGCCCTTTTAGTTTATGAACCATACTTATTGACACTAGTCGTCTCCTCAAAGTGCTAATTTTTGAATTTTTAGAAAGATGAGTTATGTATAAAGACACTATTTTGGGCTCTGAAGGTAATGAACTTAAGCCATGTTTAGCGCAAAAAGCTCCAAAGTCTTTAAAATCTGATTTATAAGCCCTTAAGGTGTTATTAGCTTTTGAACTTTTGAGGTTATTTAAAGTTTTCTCATGAAGCGATTTTAAGTCTGTAGTTAATTCACTCATATTATTACTATTGATAACAATTAATTATCGTTAGTAATATATTAAGTGTTTTATAATGTCAAATAAAATAATTTATTAATTTAAAGGACAATTAATGGCATTGTGAGATCAATAAGTATGAAATACTATTTAAAGATGGGCATAGACGGAGTAATTGAACCTATATATTTCTTAATAACATCTATTGGTTTTGCAATATTGAGTTTTATTAATTATAGAAAATCTGGAAAAACACTAGAAACTATTTATCTTTCAATTTTAACTGTTTTCTTTATTATCTGCTTCATTATTTTAAATTTTTATTAATGAAAGGTACTAAATTTCAATTAAAAGTCTGGAATTATCTTAAAACTATACCAAAAGGTACTGTTAAAACCTATAAACAGATAGCAATAGCTATAAAAAGCCCTAAATCAGCACGTGCTGTAGCTAATGCATGTGGAAAAAACCCTTATGCCCCCAAAATACCATGTCATAGAGTAATTCGGTCCGATGGAGGTCTTGGTGGGTACTCAGGAAGAGGTGGAATTAAGACAAAGCTGCGTTTATTGAGATCGGAAAAAGTTGATATTTAGTGGCTTTTTTGGGCTATTTTATGGTCAAAAACACAAGTAAAATCAATGTTTTTTCAATATTTAAGCGTATTTTAGTATGAATAGTGTTATTCACCCTTCAGTTGTACTATATATCGAGATATAACAAAATAAAGCACCTCTATGGCCGTTTAAAACACATATTCAGTAACTGCATTGCTCTACTTTTCAATGATAACAAGGCTTATTTTAGCATCTAATTTCAAGGAATTTTTTATGAATTTTTGTTCCCTTACCCACATTGTTTAATAAGAATTTTGAAATTTTTGTATAATTAGCTTAAAAAACTATTGGTATTAAACATTTTTAAGCATAGTGCTTTATTTTCTCTTTCAAGCTTACCATTTTTGCCTTAGTTTATTTAAAAGAGTATCTACAATTTCTAATTTTCTTGTATAAACACAATGATTTATTTAGATTCTTATTTATTAATATAATTAATTTATGTAATAATTACAATGTTTTAAATGTATATATTAAAGTATTAGATTATATATTAGTAAATATTTATTTACTATTAGTTAGAGCGAGTAAGCAGATATTCTCTTCTAGAAATATATAAACCACTGAGAACAATAATAAACAAACCTAAATAAGTCCAATTATCGGGTAACTCATGAAAGAAATAGTAGCTAATCAGTATGTTAGTAATGATCTCTGTATAGCCCAAAGGAGCTAATTTAGAGGCATCAGCATATTTGAGTGATAAAATGAGGAACAGATGTGCTACAGAGGCTATAAGGCCGATTAAAGCCATTAAAATCCACTGATTTGACGTAGGATTAACCCAAACTGAAGGCATTAATAGGCTAATTATTATGGTTCCTATTAAACCCGATAGTAAAAGGGTTAAAAGAGGATTATCAGAGGTACTGAGCTTCCTCGTGATAATAAGATAAAAACCATAGCAAATTCCATTACCTAAAGCAGCCATGGTAGCCAAGTTAAGCTCAATAAAACCAGGTCTGATTACAATTAAAGTTCCAATAAAACCTAATGATACAGCAGTCCACCTCTTCACCCCTACTTTTTCGTTTAAAAAAAATGGAGATAAAGCTGTAACACATATTGGAGCTACAAATGCTAAAGTTAGAGCTTTCGGAAGTGAGATTTCTGAAATAGCGTAAAAAAATAGGTAGGTTGAAAAAACAAAAATCAATCCTCTAATTAATTGTAAAGTTGGTTTTTTTGTCCATACAAGTGTGTGTCTGTAAAAAATCAACATAAGAGACAATGTAAAAATCACAGTAAAAAAATATCTGGCCCATGTAATTTGAAGAACATCCATTGAAGAACTTAAATACTTAGCAAAAGCATCCATGACTGGCACAATCATCCAAGCAGTAGCATTTAAAATTATAGCCTTCATGAAAGAAGGATATCTCTTAATAGAAGTATTTTAAAGCAAAGAATAACGTAATTGGGATGGTAAATAATGACATGATTGTAGATACTACAATTGTACTAGAAATATTATCTACGATTTCTTTAGGAGAGTACATGTGGGCAACCAAATAACATAAAATTGCACTTGGCATACACGATTGTATCAATAATACACCCGCTGGTATTCCGGATAAATTAAAAAATTTTATAACAGCAAATCCAATAATTGGCCCAAGTATTACTCTTCCAAAAGATGTTATTAATGCATCTTTGAAAGAAAATACTTTCATTTGAGTAAGAGCTACTCCAAGAGACATTAAGATCATAACAATCATACCGTAGGCTAAAAGCATTACAGTATTTAATACAAATTGAGGAAACGGTATTTCAAAATATAAAAAAATAACTGTTATTAAAATTGCATAAAAAGATGGACTTTTTAATATAATTTTAAAATCAAAAGAGCGTTTTGCTAAGAATATGTTAAGTGTAAAATGCAGTAAAACAATTAGAGATGAAATTGCTGCAGCTATCCCCATTCCTAATTCGCCATAAGCAAATAAACATATAGGTATACCCATATTTCCAGTATTTGGTAAAATAAAAGTAGGTAATTCTCGAATATAATCTTTTTTCATAAGTATAAGAAAAATTAATCCAACAACACCAAATAGACTTAATAGAATTATTGAGTAACCAAAATACTCTTTGAACACGTCATAAGTAACACCACCTGCTGTGATAGCAAAAATAACAAGGGCTGGAGTTCCAAAATTACCAGCGTATGTTGTTATAAATGATGTATCAAAATCAGGATTTTTTTTACCCAAATGATATCCAAGTCCTACTATTAGGAATACTGGAAATAAAACTTCAAAAAGCTTTAAATATATTTCCATTAACCAAGCAATCTAATTAATGTTGGTGTTTTTAAAATATTTTTATTTTTTTTGAAAATAGACAAACAATTATGAATATTAATATCAGTTGTTTTATGCGTAATAATAACAATTGTTGCTTTATTATTTTTTTTATCAGGCGTCTGTATTAGCCTCTTAACTGAAATTTTATATTTAGCTAAACGATTAGTTATTTCAGATAATACACCAGGTTTATCTTTTACCTCGAATCTCAAATATAATGAATTTACATAATTATTTACATTATATGGTTTTAAAGATTTAAGCTTAGAAACACTGACACCAAAAGGTTTTTTTATATTTCCACGCAAAATTGATAATAAGTCAGAAAGTAATGATGAAGAAGTAGGACCTGGTCCAGCTCCCTCCCCTTGTAAAAGACTTTCTCCAACAGGTTTACCTTGAAGAATAACTGCATTCATTACACCGTTCACATTACCAATATAAGATTTTTTACTAACTAAACATGGATGGACGGTTTCAAAAAGATGATTATTCTTTAACTCTGAAATTCCTAGTAATTTTATTCTTAAATCTAATTGATTTGCAATTTTAATATCTTTTAATTCAATTTTTTCTATTCCTTCCATTAAACATTTATGTTTAGAAATTTTACTATTAAAGGCTAAAGCAGACAAAATTCTTACTTTGGCAAATGCATCAAAACCATTTAAGTCTAATTTTGGATTACCAGGTTCGGCATAACCAAGTATCTGTGCTTTTTTTAAAACATCTGCAAAATTTTCATCTGAATTTTCCATTTCGGATAGTATGTAATTTGAAGTACCATTAAAAATTCCATAAACTTTTGATATTTTGTTTGTTGCCAATCCTTCTTTAATAGATCTTAATATTGGAATACCACCAGCAACTGATGCTTCAAATTCCAAATTAACTTTATTTTTTTCTGCAAGTTTTGCTAACTCATTGCCATGTTTTGAGATTAAAGCTTTATTAGGTGTAATAACATGGATTTTACTTTTTAAAGCAGTTTCGACAATTTTTTTAGAAATACCATCTGATAAACCTATGGCTTCAAATAATATATCAATATTATTTTTCTTAAAAATTTCTAAAGGATTTTTGTAAAATATTTTTTTGTTAACTTTGAATTTTCTTTTTTTATTAATACTTCTAGCAGAAACAGCCACCACATTAATTTTCTTACCTGTTTTAAGCTCTATATCTTTTTTTTTTGTATTCAGTTCATTTAGCAAATAATTGCCAACCTGACCAAGTCCTACTAATGCAATATTAATTAATTTACTCATTTGCTTATATCTGGATATTTACTTTTTTTTGTATAGTCATCTATATAAATCTCATATTCTTCTAATGTCATTGACGTTATATCGTCTGCCTTTTTTAATATTTCATTTAATTTTTTTTGATTATTTTTTTTTTCAATAGAATTTTCTGTCCAATATTGAGAATCTTTGGTTAAAGAACAATTAACTAATATTAATGAAAAAAAAATTGTTATAAATATTCTCATTTTAATCCAGTCTTTTCAGGAAAATTAAATTTATTATTTAAATTTTGTACAGCTTGACCTGCCCCACCCTTAATCAAATTATCAATAGCAGATAGAATGATAATTTTATTACTATATTTAGATTTGCACACTGAAATATAACAATTGTTAGTATTTATTACATCATTGGTACTTAACAATGTGCCAGACTTTAATATTTTCACAAAACTTTCATTTTTATAAAAACTAATTAATGTTTTTAATACTTTTGTTTGTGAAATATTATTTCCTAAATCAACATATATAGTACTCAGAATGCCTCTAAACATTGGTGATAAGTGAGGAGTAAAACTAAATTGAAATTTTTTTTTAGTAAATTTTCTTAACATTTGATCTATTTCAGAATTGTGACGATGAAAACCGACTCCGTAAGCACTTAAAGAATGATATAGATTTTTATCTTTATATTTTTTGTGAACACTTCTACCAGCACCTGAATATCCAGATTTTGAATCAATTATAATATTATTAAATTTAATTAAATTTTTCTTAAATAAAGGAAATAGAGGAAGCAATATTGATGTTGGATAACATCCTGGACATGAAATAATATTATATTTTTTAATTTCTTTTCTATTAATTTCAGGAAGTAAATAAATACTTTTTTTTATTAAATTAGTTGCTCGATGTTTTTGTTTATACCACTTTAAATAATCAGAAGCTTTTTCTAATCTAAAATCTGCAGCAAGATCGATTAGAGTATGATTTTTGCTTAAATGTTTAGATATATCTTGTGCTTCCCCATTTGGAAGTGCTGTAAAAATAATATTAACGTCTTTTAATAATTTTTTATTAAATTTTAAAATTTTTGGTAATTTATATTTAGATAAAGATTTATCGTAAAATTTGACGTGTTTACCTACAGAAGAGTTTCCACAAAGGTATTTAATATTGATATATTTGTGTTTAACTAATAATTTAATTAATTGAACACCAATATATCCAGTTGATCCAGCAACTAATGCATTAAGCTTAGGCATTTTTTATTATAACAGTTAAAAATTAAAAAAAAATTATCTTTTAGAGAATTGGAAGCTTCTTCTAGCTTTTCTTCTACCAGGTTTTTTTCTTTCAACTGCTCTTGAATCTCTGGTAGTAAGTTTCTCTGTTTTTAAGGTGGCTTTTAGATTTTCATCAAATAATACTAAAGCTTTTGAAATACCGTGAACCATAGCCCCTGCTTGGCCTGTAGGTCCTCCTCCTTTTACACTGCATCTTACATCATAATCAGTAGCCTGATTAATTATCTCAAAGGGTCTTGTAATTTGCATTTTATGAGTTTCATCAGCAAAATAATCACTAAATAATTTACCATTTACATAAATTTTGCCAGAACCTTTTTTTAACCAAACTTTTGCTATTGATGTTTTTCTTCTACCAGTAGCGTATTTACTATCTTTAAAATCTAATTTTAATTTTGGAGATTTTGATGCTGATTGAGTATTTTCCATCTTAGTTTCTAGCTATATTTTTTCTGTTTAATTTATCTAACTCTATTACAGTAGGATTTTGTGCTGAATGCGGATGTTCATTTCCTGGATAAATTTTTAATTTTGTTAATTGTTTTCTCCCCAATACTCCACCTGGTAACATTCTTTTAACCGCCATTTTTAAAGTTTCTCCAGGTTTTTTTTCATGAAGTTTCTCAGGTGTTGTAACTTTAATTCCACCTGGATGACCAGTGTGTCTGTAATATTTTTTATCTTGAAATTTTTTTCCAGTGAATATTGCTTGTTCAATATTTTTAACAACAACAAAGTCTCCATCATCCATATGAGGTGTGTATGTAGTTTTGTTTTTGCCTCTTATGATATTGGAAACAACAGTTGCTAATCTTCCAACTACTGCATTCTTTGCGTCTATTTCATACCAAGATGAATTTAATTGGTCTTTTTTAGTGAATTTTGTCATTGTGCGAGGATTAATACTATTAATAATTACAAAGTCAATTTTATATTTAGCTTGAAATATGTAGCTAATATGCTAGAAATCATTCGCCGATTTGATCCTATTGCGGGCTTATAACTGCTAAAAAGGAAATTTCATAAAATTAATAAAATCGGTAGGCATTTGAACTGTATTGTGCGCCTAACATAATGTTGAAGCACTAAAAAAGGAGTAAAATGATTAAAAAAAGAAATAATCCTGAAACTATTGCCATACATGGTGGTGACTATAGAAGTGATCCAGCAACGAATGCGGTAGCTGTTCCAATTTATAGAACAACATCTTACCAATTTAACAATACAGAGCACGCTGCCAACCTTTTTGCTCTTAAAGAATTTGGTAACATCTACACTCGTATAATGAACCCAACAAATGATGTCCTGGAAAAAAGAGTTGCCGCTCTTGAAGGAGGTCTATCATGTGTAACTGTATCCTCAGGTCAAACTGCATCAACGTTTGCTGTATTAAATGTAGCCCAAGCCGGTGATAATATTGTAAGCTCAACTGATCTTTATGGTGGTACAGTATCTTTATTCACGCATACACTTAGCAAACTTGGGATAGAGATAAGATATGCAGATCCAAGTAATCCTGAAAATTTTGAAAAGTTAATAGATGATAAAACTAGAGCTTTTTATGGTGAAACTCTACCTAATCCATATTTAAGGGTGTTTCCAATAAAGGAAGTTTCTGACATTGGAAGAAAATATAACATTCCACTAATAATGGATAACACAGCTGCACCAGTAATATGCAGACCGATTGAGCATGGAGCAGCGGTAGTGATTCACTCACTTACAAAATATATAGGTGGACATGGTACAGCAGTTGCAGGAAGTATAGTTGATAGTGGTAACTTTGATTGGACAGCTGACCCAAAAAGACAACCACTATTTAATGAACCAGATGCGAGTTATAACAATGTAATCTGGGGTAAAGCTGTGCCAGAACTAACTGGTGCAAATGTACCCTTCGCCGTTAGAGCAAGAGTTTGTTTATTAAGAGACTTGGGATCAGCTCTGGCTCCAGATAATGCTTTTGCAATAATTCAAGGACTTGAAACTGTTGCTTTAAGAATGAGACAACATTGTGCTAACGCCGAGTATGTTGTTGATTTTCTTAAAAAACATAAAGAAGTTACAAAAGTAATTTATTCTACAGAGCACGATAAACCCATTGCAGATAGAGCAAAAAAATACCTTAATGGTGGAAATGGACCAATGATTGGCATTGAACTTAAAGGTGGAATTGAGGCTGGAAAAAAATTTATAGAGTCTTTAAAAATGTTCTATCACGTTGCTAATATTGGTGATGCTAGAAGTTTAGCAATTCATCCAGCAAGCACAACTCATAGTCAATTAAATGAGAAAGAACTTGCTGCATCAGGTGTTACCCAAAGCTATGTAAGACTTTGTATCGGTATTGAACATATTGATGATATTATTGAGGATCTAGATCAAGCATTGAATAAATCTTCAAAGGGTAATTTAAAAGCTGTAAGCTAATTCGAGGTTTAAATGTCTACAAATAGAAACTAATAAATTTCCTCTTTATTTTTTGTAATATAAAGAAAATACAAAGTTGAAAGTATTATAAAAATAGAATTTATCTGGTGTAGTGATGCATAAAGCATTTTTACTCCAGATAAAATCGTTAGAACTCCCAAAAAAATTTGAAATAATAAACTTATTCCAATAACAAAAATTGGAATTCTTAAATTAAGATTTCCATTTTTTAAAACAAAAAAAAGTATGTAAAAATATAATACAACTATTAAATAAGCTAAATTTCTATGAATAAATTGAACTAGTGATTGATCATCAAAAACTGCAAGATTAAATAAATCATTGATTACACTGTCATCTGGGAAATATGATGAGCCCATTAAAGGCCAAGTATTGTAAATTTTTCCTGCATCCATCCCAGACACAAATGCTCCAATTATTAATTGTAAAAATAATAATAAAAGAAAAAATTTAATTAGGTTTAATTGAATATTAATATGATTAATTTTTATATCAGTTAGATTTAAATATTTCCAAAAAACTATAGACAAAATGATAAATGCTGTGACAAGGTGCAGTGATAATCTATAATGGCTAACATCAATTCTGTCAATTAATCCACTAGATACCATGTACCATCCAATAAATCCTTGAAAACATACTAAGAAAAAAATAATTGAATATTCTTTTAAAATCCAAAAACCATTTTTAATTGTAAAATAGATCATTGGAAAAAGAACAGTTAGACCAATTAATCTCCCCAATTGACGATGTGCCCATTCCCACCAAAAAATAATTTTAAATTCATTTAAAGTCATATTAAAATTTTGCTGTTTAAATTCAGGTATTGTTTTATAAAGATCAAAATATTCTATCCATTTATCATTTGTTAGAGGGGGTAATGATCCAATAAAAAGTTCCCAACTAGTAATAGATAGTCCAGAGTCTGTTAATCTAGTTAGACCCCCTACTAAAATAATAAGTATGATCATCACTAATAAAGTGATCATCCATATCTTTAATTGAGTATTTAAAGAATAATTCTGACTGTACATGATTAAATAAATATAATAATTATTAATTAAACCAATAAATTAAATGTCGCCTAAAAACAAAAAAAAATTAGAAATAATAAGATCTAAATTGGATAAGTTAGATAATAAGTTATTATCTTTAATTAAATATAGAACAAATCTTGTAAAAGAAGTTTTAAAGCTTAAAGAATTTAAAAAAGAAATAGTAGATAATAAGCGTATCAATTTTATACTTAAAAAAATTCACTCAAAATCCAAAAAACTAAAAATTGATCCTAAAATTACTAATCGTATATGGAAAAATATGATTTTGTCTTATATCGATTACGAAAAGAGAAACTTTAAAAAAAAATAATTACTTACTGTGTGGTGGAAGCTTTTTTTCTACAAATATTTCGTGTTTTCTAGTATCCGGATTGTATTTCTTTGCTGAAAGTTTAACTTTAGCCTTCTCACCTCCAGCAGGTTTTTTTACATAATAGAAGTAAGGGCTATCAGGTTTAGCCTCTGGAACCATTCTTACTTTAACGTGCGTTTTTTTTGCCATTTTTTAATTCTTTTAATTTATTTGAAATTTTTAATAACTTATTTCTTAAATTTTCAGTTCTTATAGATTTATCTGCAATTTCGTCAAGCTTTAAAGAATCTTCATTATTTAATATTTTTTTTACACCCTTTATTGTCATACCTTGATCTTTAAGTAAAAATTTAACTTTTTTAAGAAGGTTTATTGTTTTTTCATCATAATATCTTCTATTAGAATTAAATATCTTTGGTTTAATTTGTTTAAATTGACTTTCCCAAAATCTAATTACATGTGTCGGTAAATCTCCTTTATCATTTGATTTAAGATCTAATATTCTAGCTACTTCACCAATAGTTTTGTAAGTGCTATTTGATTTATCCATTATCCTGTAAATTAACAAATTCTTTAAATTCCTTTGATGGCTTAAACAATACGACATCTCTGCTTGAAATTACTTTTGTTTCTTTAGTTTTTGGGTTTCTACCGACCCTAGATTTTTTTTGCCTAATAGAAAAAGTTCCAAATTTAGACAATTTTAATTTTTTTTCGTTTTTCATGTTAGTAACTATAGTTGAAAAAAAATCCTCAATTAAATTTTCTGATATTTGTTTTGAAAAACCAAGCTGCATATAAACCAAATTAACTAAGTCTTTTTTAGTTAAATTAATTCTCATATTAAATATTTTGCTTAATCTTTTCTATCAAATTACCTTTTACAATTCTATGACAAACATCTAAAGAGTTTGAAAAGCCAATATAGTCAGTTCCTCCATGACTTTTAACAACTGGAGAGTCTAAACCAATAAAAATTGCTCCATTATATAGTCTTGGATCTAGTCTTTTCTTAAATTTCGTTAAGTTTGATATATTTAATAAAGATGAAATTTTACCTATTAATGTACCTGTCATCGCATTTTTTAATTCATTGGTTATAAAATTCGCAGTACCCTCTGCTGTTTTTAATGCAACATTTCCTGTAAAACCGTCAGAAACTATTACATTAACCTCTCCATCCATAAGATGATTTCCCTCAATGTAACCAGCAAAATTATAATTATCTGTTTTTTTTTCATTTAATAATTGATAAGTTTCTTTGATAGTCTCATTTCCTTTTAATTCTTCTGAACCGATATTTAATAATGCTACGTTTGGTTTTTCATTCGGATAAAGTGAGGTATATAAAGAAGCTCCCATAATTGAAAAGTCTGATAAATTTTTAGAACTACATTCAATGTTGGCACCTAAATCCAATACAACACTCATACCCTTTCTATTAGGCCATAAAGCAGATAAAGCTGGTTTGTCTATATTTTCTATCATTTTTAAATTCAATTTAGATACAACTAGCAATGCACCTGTGTTACCTGCTGATATAACTATATCTGCTTCTTTATCTTTAACACTTTGAATGGCAAGCCACATACTAGTGTCTTTCCCTCTTTTTGCGCCCTCAAGAGGACTATCAGTGCTTTCAATTTTTTTTTCTGTATGAATTAATTCAAAAAATTCTGCAGGTAATTTTCCTCTAATTAATGGATCTATATTATTTTTGTCACCGAAAATTTTAAAAAAATTATTTTTATTAGTAGAATGATTTAAAATAATACCATCTATTATTTTCTTTGGTGATCCATCACCGCCCATTGCATCAACTGCAATTTTAATCAAATCTGACATTTTAATAGATTATAATATACTATTCTTTTGGGTCTAAAACTTGTCTTCCCTTATACATACCAGTTTTAAGGTCTAAATGATGAGATAGCCTGTATTCACCTGATTTTTTATCTTCAACTATATTTTTAGTTGAAAATTTCATTGTTTGAGCTCTTCTCATCCCTGT
>CACAVT010000021.1 GCA_902536005.1 uncultured Pelagibacteraceae bacterium | reverse complement strand
AAACCTTTTGGCAAATCTTGATGAACACCTCCTGCTCTAAAATAATTTGCATGAAGTCTTGATCCTGAAGCTCTCTCATAAAATGTCATTAAAGTTTCCCGTTCCTCGAAACCCCAAAGAGAAGGTGTTAATGCTCCTACATCAAGAGCTTGAGTTGTAACATTTAAAATATGACTTAAAATTCTCCCAATCTCACAAAATATTACTCTTATGTATTGCGCTCTAATTGGTACATCTATTTTAAGTATTTTTTCGACAGCTAATGCAAAAGCATGCTCCTGATTCATAGGAGCGACATAATCTAAACGATCAAAATAAGGAACTGCCTGCATATAAGTTTTATTTTCGATAAGTTTTTCTGTTCCTCTATGAAGTAAACCGATGTGAGGATCTGCTTTTTCAACCACTTCACCATCTAACTCTAAGATTAATCTGAGAACACCATGAGCTGCAGGATGCTGAGGACCAAAATTTAAATTTAAATTTTTAATTTTTTTTGTCATTATTCTGAATTTCTTCTTTAATATATTTTGTTCCTTCCCAAGGACTCTCATAATCGAAATTTCTATAATTTTGTTCAAGCTTGACTGGTTCGCTAATTACTTTTTTTTGATCTTCGCTATATCTAACTTCTGAGTGACCCGTTAATGGAAAGTCTTTTCTTAATGGGTGGCCTTCAAATCCATAATCAGTTAGTATTCTTCTTAGATCTGGGTGATCCTTGAAAGATACCCCATACATATCAAAAACCTCTCTCTCCATCCAGTTTGCTGATGGAAAAATACTAGTTAATGATGGGATAACTTCATTTTCGGCAATTGAATATTTTACAATCAATCTTTGATTAAATTCATGACTTAAAAACAAGTATACTACTTTAAACCTTTGATTTTGTTCTGGGTAATCAACAACTGTTATATCTATTAGTTGCCTAAATTTAGTATCTTGATTTGTTTTTAAAAATATAGCAACATCAACCATATCTTCTTTATCTGTTTCAATATAAATTTGGTTATGTTTAATTTCTGTATTGTTAATTTTGGTAGTTAACTCAGAATTAATTTTTTTTTCTAGATCTTCTAAACTTTTCATAACTATCTAATAAAAGATCCTTTTTTTCTAATTTTCTTTTGTAGTTGCAGTATTCCATATAATAATGCCTCTGCTGATGGAGGACATCCTGGTACATAAATATCTACAGGAACAATTCGATCACAACCTCTAACAACTGAGTATGAATAATGATAATATCCACCCCCATTTGCGCAACTACCCATTGAAATCACGTATCTTGGTTCGGGCATCTGGTCGTAAACTTTTCTTAAAGCTGGAGCCATTTTATTTGTTAAAGTTCCTGCAACTATCATAACATCTGATTGTCTTGGCGAACCTCTTGGAGCCGCTCCAAATCTTTCTAAATCATATCTAGGCATAGCTGTTTGCATCATTTCCACAGCACAACAAGCTAATCCAAAAGTCATCCAATGAAGCGATCCTGATCTTGACCAGTTAATTAAATTATCAAGTGATGTAGTAATAAAACCATTCTTGCTAAAATCTTCTGCAAGTTGTTTAAATTCCTCGGGAACTTGATCTATTTTATTCTTCATTGTGGTTTATAATTTTTATTCCCAGTCTAAAGCACCTTTTTTCCATTCATAAATAAAACCTATTGTAAGTATGAACAAAAAAATCATCATTGATGAAAAACCTAATAATCCAATATTTCCAAGAGATATTGCCCATGGAAATAAAAATGCAATCTCTAAATCAAAAATAATAAATAGGATTGCAACTAAATAAAATCTCACATCAAATTCCATTCTTGAGTCCTCGAAAGGTTCAAAACCACACTCATAAGCTGAGAGTTTTTCAGGATCAGGTTTTTTTGGTGATAGAATAAAGTTTACAATCACAAAAGCACAACTTAATCCAAGAGCTAATACTAAAAATATTATTATTGGTAAGTAATCTTTTAAAAAATCAGATAACATGGAAGTCTATATATCAGTTTTTATCTGATGTTGAAGGGAAGATAAGTCACATTTTAAGTGATATAAACATGCAAAATTAGTGAAAAGTGGCGGGAGTGAAGGGACTCGAACCCTCGACCTATCGCGTGACAGGCGATCGCTCTAACCAACTGAGCTACACCCCCACTTTATTGTTTTGGTGGGCAGTAAAGGACTCGAACCTTTGACCCCCTCGGTGTAAACGAGATGCTCTACCAACTGAGCTAACCGCCCAAAACAAGGCTATTTATTACATCAACACTTAAATAATGTAAATTAATTATTATTGAATACTAGCTTGAGATTTATCGTCTTTTTTAGACATATCGACCTCAACCCACTCAGTTGGTTTAAGTTCTTTTGTCAAAGCTATTTTTATAACCTGATCAGCATATTCAACAGGTGTAATTTTTATATCGTCTATAATTTTTTTAGGCATATCTACTAGATCTTTTTCATTCTCTTTGGGAATTAAAACTTCTTTTATTCCAGCTCTGTGTGCTGCTAATAATTTTTCTTTCAAACCACCAATTGGTAATACTTGTCCTGTTAAAGTTACTTCACCAGTCATAGCGACATCTCTTCTTACAGGAATGTTGGTAATTGATGAGACAATAGATGTTACCATTCCAATTCCAGCGGAAGGACCATCTTTTGGTGTTGCTCCTTCAGGAACGTGAATATGAAAGTCTTTTTTTTCAAATATTGGTGGTATGATTCCGTATTCTAAGCATTTTGATCTTACAAAAGATTTTGCTGCTTTAACTGACTCTTGCATAACATCACCTAATTTACCAGTGATTTGCATTCTTCCTTTTCCTGGCATTGTAACAGTTTCGATTTTTAAAATTTCTCCACCATACTCAGTCCAAGCAAGTCCTGTTACTATACCTACTCTATTTTCAGCTTCTAATTCTCCAAACTTAAACTTCGGAACACCTAAAAAATCAGATAAATTTTTATTATCTATTCCAACTTCTTTTTCCTCGCCTGCAACAATTTTTTTAACAACTTTTCTTGCAAGTTTAGAAATTTCCCTTTCAAGATTTCTTACACCTGACTCTTTTGTGTATCCTCTGATAACTTCTTTAATAATGTCATCATCTATTTTCATTTCTTTTTCTTTAACACCGTTATCTTTAATTTGTTTTGGTAATAAATATTTATTTGCGATACTAATTTTTTCATCTTCTGTGTAGCCTGCTAATCTAATTACTTCCATTCTATCTAATAAAGGAGGTAAAATATTTAAGGTATTAGCGGTTGTGACAAACATCACATCTGATAAATCATAATCAACTTCTAAGTAATGATCATTGAATGTTGTGTTCTGTTCAGGATCTAAAGCTTCTAATAACGCTGAAGACGGATCACCTCTATAATCATTTCCTATTTTATCTATTTCATCTAACAAAATTAATGGATTTTTAGTCCCTGCTTTTTTCATCATCTGAATAATTTTACCTGGGAGAGATCCAATATATGTTCTTCTATGTCCTCTTATTTCTGCTTCATCCCTCATACCACCAACAGACATTCTAACAAATTCTCTATTTGTTGCTTTTGCTATTGATTTTCCTAAAGATGTTTTTCCAACTCCTGGAGGGCCCACTAGACATAAAATTGGTCCTTTGATTTTTTCCATTCTTTTTTGAACTGCTAAAAATTCAATAATTCTTTCTTTTACTTTTTCCAATCCAAAGTGATCTTTATCAAGAATATTTAGAGCTTTAGTTAAATCTATATCAACTTCACTTTTTTTATGCCAAGGAAGCTCAGTCATCCAATCTAAATAATTTCTTACAACAGTAGCCTCTGCAGACATCGGACTCATATTTTTTAATTTTTTTAATTCCTGAAGACACTTTTTTTCAACCTCTTTAGGCATTTTGGCCTTTGTAATTGCTTTGTTTAAACTAGTTGTTTCATCTTTACCTTCTTCAATTTCTCCAAGTTCCTTTTGGATAGCCTTTAATTGCTCATTTAGATAATACTCTCTTTGAGTTTTTTCCATTTGAGTTTTAACTCTACCTCTTATTCTTTTTTCAACGCCAATAATGCTTGTCTCATTTTCCATTATTTTGATAATGGCATTTAATCTTTTTTTTACATCTACAGTTTCAAAAATTTGTTGTTTTTCTGAAATAGTAGCAGTTATATGAGATGCAATATTATCAGCAATCTGAGAGGGTTCTTTTAATTGCTTAATTGTATTAATCGTTTCACCAGAAATTTTTTTATTTATAGAAGTTAATTTTTCTAATCTTCTTAAAGCTGTAGCAGCCAAAGGGAACAAATCCTCTTCTTTAGGTAAAATATCTTGATAATGGGTATAATCACAAGTTATGAATTTTTCATTATCTTTAAAATCTAAAATTTTTACTCTTTTAATTCCTTCAACCAAAACTTTAACTGTGCCATCAGGTAATTTTAATAATTGTAAAATATTTCCTTCACAACCGTACATAAAAACATCAGTTCTCTTGGGATCATCAATTTCTGAATTTTTTTGAGTTACAAGAATAATCTTTTTATCTTTTTTCATTACTTCATTTAAGGCTGAGATAGATTTATCTCTTCCTACAAACAAAGGAATAACCATACTAGGAAATACCACGATATCTCTTAGTGGTAACAACGGTAGTGAAATTTTGACGTCCATGGGAATAATATGGATATTATATTTTATAATGCAATAGGTTTTTACTATTTATTAAGGATATTAAGCCGCTGTGGTCTTATTTGGCTTAGATTTGTTGTCACCTTTAGCATGAACTAAAATTGGTTCTGATTGTCCTTTTGCTGCACCAGCGTCAACAATAACCTCTTCAATATTATCTTGACTCGGTAGATCGTACATTGTTTTCAACAAAATATTTTCTAGAATTGATCTCAAGCCTCTTGCTCCAGTTTTTTTGCTAATAGCTTTTTGTGCTATTTCTTTTAGAGCGTTTTCTTTAAATGTTAGTTTAGCACCATCCAGTTTAAACAACTCTTGATATTGTTTTGTTAAAGAATTTTTTGGTTCTTGTAATATTTTTATTAAAGATTTTTCATCTAAATCTTCAAGTGTTGCAATCATTGGAAGTCTTCCAATAAATTCTGGAATTAATCCAAATTTCAATAAATCTTCAGGCTCTAAACCTTTCATCCATTCACCAGTTTTTTTATCTTGAGTATTTTTTACATCTGCACCAAAACCGATCGAAGTCCCTTTATCTCTTTGAGAAATTATTTTATCAAGACCTGCAAAAGCACCACCACAAATAAACAAAATATTTGTAGTATCTACTTGTAAAAATTCTTGCTGAGGATGTTTTCTACCCCCTTGAGGTGGAACACTTGCAACTGTTCCTTCCATTATTTTAAGAAGAGCTTGCTGAACACCTTCTCCAGATACGTCTCTAGTGATTGATGGATTTTCAGATTTTCTACTAATTTTATCAACCTCATCAATATAAACTATACCTCTTTGAGCTTTTTCAACGTTATAGTCAGATGCTTGTAACAATTTTAAAATAATATTTTCAACATCTTCTCCAACATAACCTGCCTCTGTTAAAGTGGTTGCATCAGCCATTGTGAATGGAACATCAAGAATTCTAGCTAGAGTTTGTGCAAGCAATGTTTTACCACAACCTGTGGGACCCACTAAAAGGATATTGGATTTTGATAGCTCAACATTTTTGCTTGTTTTACTTTCATAATTTAATCTTTTGTAATGATTATGTACTGCAACAGATAGTACTTTCTTCGCATGACCTTGACCAATTACATAATCATCTAATACTGAACAAATTTCTTTTGGAGATGGAAGGCCATCTTGATGTTTTACGAAAGTATCTTTACTCTCTTCTTTTATAATGTCCATACATAGCTCAACACATTCATCGCAGATGAAAACAGTTGGACCAGCAATCAACTTTCTTACTTCATGTTGGCTCTTACCACAGAAAGAACAGTAAAGAATATTTTTATTATTTGTTGTCATTTTAATTTTTATAACGAATCAATATTACTACTTTATTATAGAAGACTTACACTAATCAAGTTTCGATTAATGATGACTCAATATATTGTGTATTAAGATCTTTTTTCTACTACTTCGTCAATAAGACCAAAAGATTGTGCGGCATCTGCTGTCATGAAATTATCTCTTTCAAGAGCAGACTTTATTTCTTCAACATTTTTTCCAGTATGTTTTGAATAAATTTCATTAAGTCTTTTCTTTAAAGACAAAACTTCATTAGCATGAATTTCAATATCAGTTGCCTGACCCTGAAAACCTGCAGATGGTTGATGAACCATTATTCTTGAATTTGGTAATGAAAATCTTTTTCCTTTAGTTCCTGCAGCAAGTAAAAAGGAACCCATAGAAGCTGCTTGACCAATACACAAAGTAGAAATATCTGGTTTCACATATTGCATGGTATCATAAATACCAAGACCTGCTGTAACCAAACCTCCTGGGCTATTTATGTATAAATAAATTTCTTTTTTTGGGTCTTCGGCTTCTAAAAATAATAATTGAGCAGTAACTAATGATGCAACGTTGTCATTAATTTGACCCGTTAAAAAAATAATTCTTTCTTTTAAAAGCCTTGAATAAATATCATAAGCTCTTTCACCTTTGCTAGATTGTTCGACTACCATTGGTACGAGATTGCTCATATGTTCTGATAATTTTGTTGTCATAAGTTGATTCGTTCTACTTATACAACTTGAGATTACTTTTTGCTAACTTTTTTTGTCTTTTTCGCTACAGGCTTTGATTTTGCCTTTTTAGTTACTGGTTTTTTTTCTTTCGCAGATGTTGTGGAGGATTTTTTCTTCGTTTCTTTTTTTTCTTCTCCATGATCATGATCATGATTATGTTTATGAGCTTCTTTTAAGATTTTTTCAGCTTCTTCTTTTGAAATTTCTTTTTTATTTGGTTTCCCTTTTTCTTTAATTAAATTTAAAATTTTCTCCTCATATACGGTTCCTCTTAAACTTGCTAATGCTGAAGGATTTTTTTGATAAAAATCCATAACCATTTTTTCTTGTCCAGGCATCATTCTTAATTGTTTTTGTACCTCAGCCTGAACTTCTTGTTCTGTTACTTTTATTTGATTTTTTTCACCAAACTCATTTAAAATTAATCCAGTTTTAATTCTTGTTTTTGCTTTTTCTTCAAAATCTTTTTTATTTTTTTTCGCTTCTTCCTCAGACATACCTTGAGATAGAATCTTTACCTCTTCTTCAACTAAATTGTCTGGAACTTCATCTACTTTGATTTTCTCAATTTCTTTTAAAATTTGGTTTTTAGATAATTGATCTAAAGAATTTTTATATTCATCATTAATTTGTTTTGAAATTAATGTTTTTAAATCTTTAAGATCTTTTGCCCCTAAATTTTTTGCAAATTTATCATCAATTTTTACCTCTTCTGATTGCTTTACACTTAAAATTTTACAATTAAATTTAGCTTTTTTATTCACTAGTTCTTTTTCAGGGAAATTTTCTGGCAAAGTTGCCTCTACAATTTTTTCATCGTCTTTCTTTACTCCGATTAGTTGATCATCAAATCCTTTTAGGAATAAATCTTTACCTAAAGTTAGCTGAGTGTTCTTTCCTTCGCTTCCTTTAAAGTCCTTGCCATCTATTGTTGCTTTGTAATCTAAAGAAACTAAATCACCTTTTTTAGCTTTTGTATCAGGGCTTACCTCTTTAAAATTTGGTTGGTTTTTTGCTATTTCTTTTATTCTTTTATCTGTCTCACTCTCGTCAATTTTTACAGAGTATTCATCAAATTTAATATTTTCTAAAGGTTTAATTTCTACTTTTGGTAGCTCTGTAACTGACAAAACATACTCTAAATCTTTGTCTTCACCGTATGTCTTTAAGTCAAGTTTTGGTTGACCAGCTGGTTTAATCTTTTTTTCTTCTAGTGCTTTAGTTGATGTTTCCTTTAAAACTTTATCTAAGACCTCTCCAAAAACTGCTTTACCAAATTGTCTTTTTAAAATTTCTTTTGGAACTTTACCTGGTCTAAATCCTTTAAGGTTTACACTACCTTTAATCTCTTCATATTTTTCATCCATGTAAGAGTTCATTGTCTCTTTATCGATAAATATTTTAAGATCTTTATTTAAACCTTTTTTATTTTCTACTGTAATTTTCATAATATCTTAATGGTAGGGCGAAAAGGACTCGAACCTTCACATGTTGCCATATTGGTTCCTAAGACCAACGCGTCTACCAATTCCGCCATCGCCCCACAAATTACGAGGTTTTATATATTATTGAAACTATTTGTCCAATGACAATTGTTAAAAAATTATCTATTTATCTATTAAAATTTATACTAATTTATAAAAAATGATTATTTCACCTTGTATAAGTATTTGTAAAACTGATCCATCAACAGGCTATTGTTATGGTTGTGGAAGAAGTAATGAAGAAAAACGACTTTGGAAGCTTGAAGAAACAACTGATGATTGGAAAAAAGAAAATATTATTGAAATTGAAAATAGGCTGACTGGTTGGCAACTTGAAAGTTTTAAAGAATCGTACTCTTATAAAATCAAGAATGGTATGTCTCTTTTCAAGAAAAACTTAATCAAAGAGTAGTATAAAATATGAGTAAAGTTAAAATTGTAAGTATTATCTACGCTATAGGTATAATTATTGGTGCTTTATTCTTTGATGTTTGGGGAGCAGATACCACTCCTTTTAAAACATTGTCTGTATTTGCATGGACTGTGATATTTATTATAGCTTTATTTTTTGTAGATAAGAATGAGAGAAAATAATTTTTTAATATTTTTTTTATCATTTTTTTTTATATCCTTTAATTCTCACTCAGAAATAATTGTGTTGAGCAAATGTGATCATAAAGAGGACGGTTTTTTAAAAAATGAATATGTTTTGAATCTTAATGAATTAATTATGACAAGAAATTATGTTTATAACGAAAAAACATATCAAAAATACCGAATAACAGATTTAAGTGTAAAAAAATCTAATACTTACGTTAGAAATATTTATGAGGAGGAGGGGAAAATACTTACTCTAAAACATGGGTATCCTCAATTTTACACCCAAATATTATTTGAAAAAGATAAACCAGATATTTATATCAAAGCTGTTTTAAACGACGTTGAAAGTTTATCAAAAATGTCAACTTGTAAAAAAATAGAAAAATTTGATCAACAAAGTTAATCTTTATTTTTTTTTACCTCTTTATTTTTTCTTTGAAACTTTTTTTTGAGTTCAAATCTACTATTTGTAATGTTTGAACGATGCTTTGCGTAAGCTTGTTTTTGTGCTTGTCTCATAGCTCTTTTTGATGACATAATTATTTAATTTAATATTCAATTTTTAAAGTATCAATAACTTTTAAACTCTTATCTGATATGACAATTTCACCAGATGAGGGTGCGTAATTTAAAATTTCAGAAATTACAACATAATGTGTGACGAAAATTAAATTTTGATCTTCATCCCAAGTATTTATAAATTTATTAAAATCAATTATTTGCTTTTTTCTATTTTCAGAAAATTTTGCACTAAAAAAAGAGTTTAAAAAGTTTTTAGTTTCGTATTTTTTGAAAGCAATAGATGCAGTTTCTTTGCATCTACACCACTCACTAGAATAAACTTTTCCAATTGAAATTTTATTTTCCTCAAAAAACTTACCAATTTTTTGTGATTGAACTCTACCACTATCACTTAAATTTCTTTGAGTTCTACAATCGTTAATATCAAAATTATCTGGATCGCCGCCACCAGGGGCATAAGCATGTCTTATGAAAATTAATTTTCCACCCTTTTGTAATTCATTAATTAATGTTTTATTTGAATCTGCTTTAACTAAGGGATTAATACATATAAATATTATGAGTAAATAATTTAAAATTTTCATTTATGAATATTAAAATAGATAGTTTAAATAAAACAATTCTTAAATGTAAAAAATGTCCAAGGCTTGTTAATTTTGTAAAAAAAATTTCAACAGAAAAAAGAAAACAAAATATAAATGAGACTTACTGGGGAAAACCAGTTACAGGTTTTGGCGAAATTGATGCAAAAATTTTAATAATTGGATTGGCCCCAGCAGCACATGGAGGCACACGAACAGGGAGAGTTTTCACAGGTGATAAATCTGGAGACTTTTTATTTAAATGTTTATTTAAAGCTAAAATTTCAAACCAACCAAATTCAGAAAATTTAAATGATGGTCTTAAATTAAAATCAACATATATAACTAATATTTTAAAATGTGTTCCTCCAGGAGACAAACCTAAAATAGAAGAGCTTAATAATTGTTCAAAATACTTTGATAGTGAGATTTATAATTTAAAAAAATTAAAAACTATTATTGCATTAGGAAAGGTGGCATTTGATAATTGTGTAAAATTTTATAAAAAAAAATATAGTTTTGGTGAGAAGATAAAATTTATTCACGGAAAATCATATTTACTAACAGGAAATATTAAACTAATTGCCTGTTATCACCCTAGCCCCAGAAATGTAAATACTAAACTTATTTCTGAAAGAATGATTGTAGATTTATTTAAAAAAGCTAGAAAAATATCTATGAACTAGAAGTATAGGGTTGAATGTCTGATAAGATTTTTTCTGGAATTTTAAGTGGCTTAAATTTTTCATTTATAAATACTAGATGAATTTTAGCTTCTACGATTAATTCCTTATCTTTAAATATTGATTGATTCATTAAAAAAGAAGTTTTTGAAGTAGAGTCTACAAAAGATTTAATTTGTAAATCATCTTCTAAATATGCAGATTTTTTATATTCAATATTGCACGATTTAACAATTATAAGAGCACCAAAATCATTTTTTATTTTTATATTGCTTAATCCAATAGTTGATAACGCTTCAGTTCTGGCTCTTTCTAAATATTTTAAATAGTTAGCATAGTACACGACTCCACCAGCATCCGTATCCTCATAATACACTTTAACATTATGGGTAAAGTTTTTATGCATAAATTAACAATATCAAATAAATAAAAATTTAATAGAAACTAAGATATAACATCTTAGATGAAAATTTATATAATTTGGTTAATCGGAGTAATTTTATGGAACTTTGGATTCCCAAATGCAATTCCAATAGCTGATGTTATCGCAGCTATTTTATTGTCGTTTTTAAGTATTGGATTAAAAAAGTATGTAAAATGATAATTAATCTGCGGAAAAATAAATATTCTGAAAATAAGAAATTGATTTCATTTTAGAATTATCAGTATCAGCCATTATAGCTAGGCCGTCTAGTTCATTCACATCTAGATCATGAAATTTTTTAAAATCTTCTTTAACATTGGCTTTTACCGTTACCCATTCATTTAAGTTGTCTTTAGTAGTTGCTAATACATTATCTATTGATTTTTTTGTATATGGGCTTGGCCAACTCTGGCCAACTGTACTATTGCTTGAAAAAACGTAATTAATTGCTCTATTTGAAAGTGGTGTTGCTCCTGTTTTTTTTACTGCAAAAACTCTAGCTGCAAAGTCATGACCTTTTTTTGAATTCTCATTAATACCTTGCAAATCTTTCTCAATTTTCCAGGTAATATTAATAAAAGGTGTTTTATTTAGATCGATTTTAACCTCTTTTCCAAGGCCAGAAGCAGCGTTATCAGCTACTGCTTTTAAAAAATTACCATTCTCATTTGATCCAACAGTATAAACTGTTTTGTTATCTGCTCCTCTCACCTTACGAACATCGAGTTCTGAAAGCTCTTGCTCTGTGAATTTAAAAATATTTATATTTTCAGCGAGTGCAGAGTTAAGAAAAATTAATGATGTAACAAAAATATAAAAAAATTTATACATGATCTTCTTATAAATAAATTATTTATAAATTCAATATTCAGTCACAATTTAAACATTCTAAATTCAATATTGATTGCTAAATGAATAATATGAAAATTATATTTGTTTTTTTGCTTTTGATTTATTGGTCGTTTATGATATCTGCACCGGTTGTATCTAAGGAGCTTAAACAGGTGGATCAAGAGTTATTAACTCAAAAATAGACTTAATTTCTAAGGTAAAAGGATAATTTTAGGTGCAACACATGTGCCATCATGTATTTGCTTAAAGGCATCTCCACCACTTTTTAATTCTCTAAACTCAATCCAATCTAGGGATCCAATATCTTTGTTTGCTAAAATCATTAAAGTTTGTTCAAAATCTTTATTTGTATAGCAATAAGTGCCAATAACTGTAACTTCTTGTAAGGTCATTTTTCTAAAATTAAAAGTTCCAGCAGGCTGAGTTAAACCTATGTGTATGATAGTTCCGCCTGGTTTGACTACTTCGATTGCCTGTTGTCTTGAGATTTCTAGTCCAACCGTATCAAAAACTATATCAAAGTTATTACTATTTATTTCCTTGTCATTTGGAGCTACATATTTGGCTTCCAAATATTTGGAGCATTCTTTTAGTCTTAATTTATTTGGATCAGATAGAATTATATTCTTATTGCCTTTAATTTTTGATAATATTAGTCCACATAATAAACCAATCGCTCCACCTCCTTGAATTAAAGTTTTACATTCAGACAAAGGTTTGTTTAATGCTTGTTCACCCATTAATACTGCATGCAAAGAAACAGCTGTTGGCTCTGCTACTGGAGCCTCATTTTTATCTAGACCATCTGGAATTTCATAAATGTTTTGATCGGGTGTTGATACAAATTCCGCAAAAACACCTTGCCTTTCAATAGGTTTATTCATACCCAAAATAATTCTTTTTGGACAAAGATGCTCTCTTCCACTTGTGCAATATTCACATTTACCACAAGTGATTAAAGGATTTAAAACAACATCTTTTCCTTTGAATTTTCCATTCTTAACTTCTCCACTTACCTCATGTCCCAATATTAATGGAGGTACTCTTCTTTCATCGTGTCCATGATAAGCATGCATATCCGAACCACAAATTCCTGAAGCATGTATCTTTAAAATACTTTCTCCTGAAACCTCAATTGGATTTGGTTCGTCTCTATAAATTAATTCTTGGGTACCTGTGTATACTAGAGCTTTCATATTACTTTTTTGCTAATAAGTAATATGTTATCCAAGCAACAAATGCACCTATTATCCAAGCATAAGATTGTAAAAACATTAAATTAGTATTCCAAATTGTAGACGCTGAAAAAATAAATCCTAAAATTAAAGAATAAACACCTTTTATATGCCAACCACCTGAGTAATAATAAGTACTCTCTTTATCTACAGAATATAAATCTTTATTACTTAATTCTTGATTTTTAATTAAATAATAATCAGCTGCCATGACTCCAAATAAAGGGCCAAAGAAAGCAGCAAAAGTATCAACAAAGGATAAGATTCCTATTTGGCTCAATATAGTCAGCCAAAAGATTGCGATCAACAAACCAAAAAAAGCAATTAAATAACTAGCGCTCTTTAAACTTAATATTGAAGGAGCAAAATTTATTAGAGAGTATTGAGATGGGATGAAATTGGCAACTAAATTTGTTGAAGCTGAAGCGATTATAATAAAAAATAGAACGACTATTGTTATTTGTATATTATCAAACTTCCCAACTATATCTGTAGGATTAGTAAAAATTCTATCTATATCTGAAAATTTCTGATTAAGAAAAACATCAGAACCTGTAACAATAAAAACAGATAAAAAAGAAAAAATAATTAAATTCAAAATTAAACTTAAATTTCCTTTTTTTAATTCTCTCTCATTTTTTACATATCTAGAAAAGTCACCAAAACTAATTATTAAAATTGAAAAATAAGCAAATATTGTTCCAGCAACTGTTAGTAAAGGGGCCAAATTATTAACGTCTAAAAAACTATTTAGACTAAAAATATTTGAAAAAACTTGGGTAGTTATTTTTACATCACTTAACAAAACCACAAAGAAAAAAATAAGCATACCAGCATAGACTGTCATCGCTGAAAAATTAATTACTTTTTTATTATACTGCATCCCAACAGTAAAAAACAAAGTCTGTAGAACTATTGTTATTACTATTGCAAACCAGTCAATAATATTTAAACCAAAATAAAAGATAATAAAAATTTCTTGCTCCAATAAGGAATTATCAATTGAAAAAATTATTATTCTTATCAGGTAAACTAATATTTTAGATAAAAAATAAGTTTGGATACCAAATAGAAAAATCCCAACCAAACTTCTGATTAATCCAAATAATTTAGCACCATTAAATCCTAACGAAGATCTTAATAATACTGCAAAAGGTAAACCAAATTTTTGAGAAGGCTTACCAATTGCATTTGAAAATAAATAAACAAAAAAAGATCCCAATATGATTCCAAAAAAAACTACAAATACATTTAAACTATACATTAAGTAGAGTGAGGATATTAAAGAGAAACCAATTAAACTTTGTACATTAGCACCCCAAAAACAAAATAAATCTTTCCAATTCCAAGTTTTATAATTTGGATTAACTGTTACTAAGTCCCAATTAGAAAGAGAATATTTTACTTTTGGTTGATTCACTAAATTTATTTTAAACTAATAAATTCTACTGTCCATATAAGAGAGATGGTAACCATAGGGCAATCTGAGGAAATATAATTATTAAAATTAAACCTATTACTTGTAGAACCATAAATTGCATCATTCCGTAATAAATATCTTTTAAATCCCACTCTGGAACTACACCTTTTAAAAAATATGCTGATAATGCTACGGGTGGAGATAGCCAGGCGGTCTGGAGATTAACAGCTACTAGTATTGCAAACCAAGTTAAATTAAATCCTAACGCTTCTACTAGTGGTAAAATTATTGGAACAATAATCATAACTATCGGTACCCATTCTAATGGCCAACCCAGCAAAAATATCATGACCATAATCATTCCTAAGATCAGATATTTATTCATTTCTAAACCTAATAAAAATTCTGTTAATAAAGTTGGTGTTCCCAATCTGGCAAATACTGCTCCAAAAAAATTTGAAGCAGCAACTAAAACCATAATCAAAGCTGTAATTTCTAAAGTTTTAACTAAAGCTTCTTGAAGTTTTGATAATGTTAATTTTTTATATGCTAATGAAAGTAGCAATGCACCCATTGCACCACACCCAGCGGCCTCTGTC
>CACAVT010000020.1 GCA_902536005.1 uncultured Pelagibacteraceae bacterium | reverse complement strand
ATATTTTATTGATAGAAACCATATCATGACCGTTTATATTAAAAACTTTTAAACCAAAGCTTTTTAATTTTTGTGTAAGTGGCTCTAAATTTAAAATTTGTGAAGTTGGCCCGTAAGATTGGAATTTATTATAGTCTATCAATAAAACTAAATTATATAATTTATGTTTTGTGGCTGAAAGTAGAGCCTCCCAATTTGATCCTTCATTCATTTCTCCATCGCCACAGAGCACAAAAAAAAAATTATTTTTTTTTTTTAATTTACTTCCAATGGCCATTCCCACTGCTATTGGCAAACCATGGCCCAAGGAACCAGTTGAAACTTCAACACCTGGAATTTTATCATGCTCAGGATGACCACCTAAAATTGAATTAAATTTCCCTGTATTGAGTAAGTCAATTTTTTTTATATAACCATGTTGGTATAAAGTTGCATATAAAGCTAAACAACCATGACCCTTACTAAGAATAAATTTAGATTTATTTTTTTTTATATATTTAGAATACAAAACTCTTAATATTTCTACTATTGAAAATGCAGGCCCCAAGTGTCCTCTTCCTTGGCTTTTGAAACAGGTAAAAATTAATTTCCTTAGATAAATTGATTCTTTATCTAATTTTATTCTTTGAGCGTTTTTAGCCAAATTATTCATTAAAATCAGATATTCTTGTAGTATATATTGAGATATTATTAAATATTTTTATACAATGAATTTAAAAAAAAAAATAAAAAATCTAAAATATCAGAACAAGAAAATTGGTTTAGTACATGGAGTATTTGATGTTATTCATTACGGTCATATTAAATACTTTGAAGAAGCCAAAAAACTTGTTGATTATCTAATTGTTTCAGTTACCTCAGATAAGTATGTTAATAAAGGTGCAAATAGACCAATATTTGAATTGCATAAAAGAATGTCTTTATTAAATTCAATTAAATTTATTGATTTTGTCTTACCCAGCAATAATCTAACTGCAGTTGAAGTTATTAAAAAAATTAAACCTAATTTTTATATTAAGGGAAAAGATTATAAAAATTTAAGTAATGACATCTCTGGAAAAATTTTAAAAGAAAAAAAAGAAGTCGAAAAATATGATGGAAAATTAATTTTTACTAAAAGTAATCTTTTTTCATCTACTTCAATTATCAATATAAAGAATAACTTTATATCTTCCGAGTCAAAGAAACTTATTGATTTTATTGATAAAGATTTTTTTTTAAAAAGAGTAACTCAACTTTTAAAAATAAAATCAAATAAAAAAATATTAGTAATTGGTGATCCAATATTAGATATTTTAGAATTTGTAAAAACTAACGGAAAGGCTAATAAAAGTAACGTAATATCTACCGCACATTTAAAAAAAGAGGTAACACATGGAGGTATTTTATTAGTATTGAAATTATTAAGTCAATTTTATGAAAAAATTGATTTTTTATTTATTGGAAACAAAAATAAATTACAATTTTTAAAAAAAATTATACCAAAAATAAAAATAAAAAATATTCATTCTAGTATTAGAATAATAGAAAAACATAGATATATTGATGATTATTCTCATCAAAAACTTTTTCAAAATAATTTTTACGAAGAAGATAATATTGAAAAAAAAACTCAAAGCCTAGCAATTAATTTCATAAAAAAAAATCATAATAAGTATTCTGAAATAATTATTTTTGATTTTGGATATTTATTAAGCGATGAAAAGCTTATAAAAGCTATAAATTTAATAAATAAAAAAAAAATCACAATCAATTGTCAGTCTAATTCTTTTAATTTTGGTTATAATAAGTTTAATAAAATTAAAAAAGCCAATATTCTTGGTATGGACGAAAGTGAATTTAGATTATTCGTATCTGATAAAAGTCATGATTTAGGTTCATTGATAAAAAATAATAAAAAAAAATTTAAAAATTATAATTATGTTTTTATAACTGCAGGCAAGTATGGATGTTATACAATAAAAAAAGGATCTAAAATTTATTATTCACCAACAGTATTTAAGGAAAATATTATAGACTCAACGGGTGCAGGAGATATCTTCTTATCAATGGCCCACGTAGCATTAAAAAAAGATAATTTTGATATAAAATTTTCCAATTTAATAGCACATATTGTTGCTGGAATGCATTCAAAAACTTTATCAAATAGATATAAATTAGATAATAATTTAATTAAATTTATTACAAATCAAGTTATAAAATAGTTTATTTGCTAAAAATTAATTAATTTTAATTTAGGAAATTTTAGTATTATTGATGTTACCTTATAATATTATATTTTTTTGGAGTATTCTTAAAAATTATTTCTACCAACAAAATATCTTCATTTTTATCTATTTCAAAACTTTTAATTTTATTTTGGTTATAATTTATTATTTTTCCAAATAATCTTGTTTTATTTTTTAAAAACTTTTCCGCAGAAAATATGTAAAATGATCCATTTTCGATGTATTTTTCTTTGATTGACTGTCTCCTCTTTCTTTTTGCATTAAGATTGTAATTTGGAACAAGTTTATTTCCAATTTTATCCCATGTAAAATGAGCATCTCTTTTTGATGTAGAAACTAAACAATCACAATTATTTTTTATCAATAAATTTGTTGCTTTATGAAGATCATCTTTTCCACGAATTGGAGATGTAGCTTGTAATGCTACCACATAATCTAATGTATATTTTTTTTTAATTTCTTTTATACCATGTATCCAGGCATCTTCAGAGGAGCTTTGGTCTGAAGATAAAGATTTTGGCCTTTTTATAATATCTGCTCCAAATTTTCTTGCGTACTTTAATATCTTCTGATTGTCAGAACTTACCCAAACTTTTTGAATTTTTTTTGTTGTCAATGCAGCCTTAATTGACCAGTATATTAAAGGTTTTTTGTTTACTATAATTAAATTTTTATTTTTAATTCCTTTTGATCCACCACGAGCAAGTATTATTGCATGAAATTTCATAGAAAAAGCTTATCATTTTTTTTTTTTAAATTGTTTATCATGATATTAATAGGAAATTTAATCATGAAATATTCTATATGATTTTTTTTTATTGAGTCTAGTAAAATATTGTTTTCCAAGGGAAAATTTTAAATATTTATAGTTATAAATACCTAAAGGCCTTTCTGAAAGTTCAAAAAAATGTTGATCAAAATTTTCATCATGACAATACAACCAATTTCTCTGAAAATTTGTTTTTAAAAATCTAGCATTAGCTGTCCTGCCATCAGTTACAATAAGTGTTCCAGGATTTAAAAAATGTTCTATTGTTAGTATATCTGCAGCCATAGGCATTCCGTCTGAAAAATTTGTAGTCCATCCTCTTTCAAAACCTTTAGCACTAAATCTCGCGGGACCATCAAGGTAAATAAAGTCCGGTGATATTGTGGGAAGCTTATTGTACATTGTGCACTTTTTACCATTAAATGTTGTCATTTTTACACTAGATGTATGAAATATTATATTTTTGGTTTGAAATTTTTTTTTTATATTATCTATCCATTTAATCTGATCATCAATAGTATGACACTCAAATTTATTAGATCTTCTTATCATTGAATCTTTTTTAATTTTTGAGTCAAAATTGCCTCTATTTTTTTCTAAAGCATCGTCAAATATAATAGTCGACTTGCCAACTCCAAATTCTAAAATAGTTGTAATCTTTCTTTTTTGTATAAGATAATGAAGTCTACATAGATCATCTAATTCAGGCTCTAATTCAATTTTATTATATTTTAATTTAAAATCATAGGCATCAGGATTGTATTTTTTAAAACTTAGATTTTTTATTTGAGATTTTAATTTTAATTTTAAATTAAGATTATTTTTTTGAAATAACTGCTATAATCTTTTAAGCCAGAAAATAATTCTTTAGTTAGCTTTTTATACTCATAAATCATTTATATAACTTTGAATTTTAGAAAATTTTTTAATTTAAACATAATAATTTCTAAATAATTGTTCTTCCACCATCCATTACAATATTTTGACCTGTAAGGTAAGAACTTTGATCATTTATTAGGAATTCTATAACTGATTTAAGATCTTCTTTTTTTCCCATTCTTTTCATAGGAATAACTTTTTTTAATTCTTTTATAAGTTGTTTGGGATTATCGTTAAAAATTGGACCAGGTGATATAGCATTTACTCTCACTAAATTTTTTGCAAATAGTGAAGCAAAATATTTTGTCATCCCGACGGTGCCATGTTTTATTATAGAATAACTCGGAGGTTTTAAATAATTTTTGAATGAAGTTTTATAAATATTTTGATTTGGAGCAATTATAGATAAATCTGAACCTATATTTATTATGCACCCACTTTTTTTTTTAGCCATTTTACTTCCAATTACATAAGATAAAAAGGTTGATGCAAACAAACTTACATTAAATTCTTGATTCCAATTTTTTTGTGTTAAATTTAGCCTTCCATTATTCGGCTTAGCATCAATTGCTGCATTATTTATTAAAACATCTATTATATATTTTTTATCATTTAGGATTTTAATTAATTTTTTTAATGAACTTTCTTTTGATAGATCACATTTTAATAAAATTAAATTTTTTTTTTTAATTTTTTTTAAATTAGAAAATTTCTTATCTACAGCGATAATAAAATTTTCTTCACACAAAAAATTTACATAGTAAGACCCAAGAAAGCCATTTGCTCCAGTTATTAAAATATTTTTCTTCATTAAATTGTTTGACCTCCATCAATAATAATATTTGCACCAATTAGATTAACATTCTCATTTGAAATTATAAATTTACAAATATTGAAAATTTCTTTTGGGTTTACAAATTTTTTTGATGGAACATTATTGTTGATATAATCTAAGACTTTATTCTTATTACTCTTAAATTTTCTTGACCAAATATTTCCTTTAATTAAAATATTTCCTGGAGATATAACATTTATAGAAATACCTCTTCTGATTAAATCTTTTGAAATTATTTTTGAATAAAAATTTAATGCTGATTTAGATACAGAATACTCTATGGGTGCTTTTATAGCAGTAACTCCAGCTATTGATGATATCGCAATAATTTTTATTTTTTTATAACCAAATACATGAATATATGAATTTACTAAGTTAACAAATGAAAAAAAATTTATATCAAAACTTTTTTTGAAATTTTCTAAAGTCTCATCAGTTGAACTGCTTTTGCCAACAGTATAAATAATTGCATCCAATTTTTTAACAGTTTTTTTTAATTTTTTTAAAGAGGATCGGAGAGATATTTCATTAGTAATATCAGTTTGAAAAATATTTTTTTGATTTGATTTTAAAGTACTAGAAAATTCAAAAACTTTATTTTCAATTTTAAATTTTTTAGATAAAAATTTTCCTAGGTTTTTAGACGTACCGCAAATTAGAATTTTTTTGTTCATAGATATTTTTGAATATATTCTCTATTTAAATTTAATTCATACTCGTGAGATTTATTTTTTGCTCTTGCAGTTTGTAATATCAGATTACCTTTATAATTTACTTTTTTTAAATATGAAAAAAATGATCTAAATTTAAAATTTCCATTACCTAGTCTTATTGTTTTACCATTTAATTCTTTATCTTTTAAATGAATATTTTTAACAAATTTAAAATATTTCTTCTCATTACTAAAAGAAAAGCCTAATCCCGCACTGTTTCCTGTATCATAATTAATTCCATATTTTGAACTTTTGAGTTTTTTTATAAATCTTGCAACAGAAAGTGGTTTATAATCTATCTCAAATAAAATTTTTGACTTTTTGCCCAATAATCTTTCAAAATTTTTAATTCCTCTAATTAATAAATTTTCCTGAGTTTTATTTTTAATACTTGATTGATCCACTAAAGGGATAATAAAATATTTAATCCCAATTTTTTGGCCATTTATTATTAATTTTTCTAAATATTCTAAAATATATCTATTTTTTTTATTTTTAAAAAAAGGTCTCTGCATAAAAAAATCGCATGTAACAGAAGCAACTTTTATATTATATTTTCCTAAATATATTTTTAAATTATCTATTTTATTAGCTTGGAAAATTGGATTTTTGTTTATATTTTCAATGTTAACAGTCCATTCCATAATTTTATAATTGTTTTTTTTAGCTAACAGAATTTCTTTCTTCCAGTTTTTTTCTGGAAAATACTGTATTCGATTTTTCTTTTCAGAAGGCACCAACCTTCCCTGCATAAATCCAATTTTATTAATCATAGACCTTTTGCTAGCCATCCACCATCAATCACAAAATCTTGTCCAGTAATATAAGATGATTTATTTGAAATTAAAAAATCAATCATACCAAATAAATCTTCTGCTTTCCCCCATTTATTTAAAATTGTTCTTTTTGATCTTTCGTGTCTTTTTTTTTTATTCAAATAACTTTTTAACGTCATTCCATCAGACAAATATCCTGGAGATATAGAATTTACTCTTATTTTAAACTTTCCCAAGTCTAATGCTAGTGACCTTGTCAAACCTACTAGTCCAGCTTTAGAGGCTACGTATCCAGGATTATTTGGAAAAGCTTGATGAGCATTTATACTTGAAATATTTATTATCGATGGATTTTTTGATTTTTTTAAATGATCTAAAAATATAGAACAAATCAAGAATGGTGAATTTAAATTTGTGTTAACTATATCAAAAAAATTTTCTATTTTATTTTTTGAACTATAGCTAATCCCTGCATTATTTATTATTACGTCGAGAGCAGGTATTTGTTTTGAAATAGATTTTATTTTTTTTTCATTTCTTAAATCGCATTGGAAATGATTTTTATTATAAGAAATACTTCTTTGGATAGTAAAAACATTATGCTCTTTTTTAAGATGGTTATATATTTTTTTACCCAAACCCTTACTTGAACCTGTTAAAAGTATTTTCATAAAGTCTTTAATATACTATAAATAAAAGTTTAATATAAAATAATGATAAAATATTGGCCACAATTATTTAAAGTTTTTTTTAATCAAATAAATGATTGAGTTAAATGAAATTAAAAATTTTGATTTGTTGCCATTTTCAAACAATAAATCTTCTTCTAATAAATTTAACTCGATAAATCAGAATGTACTTATAGATGTTGAAAAAGAAATTTTAAGGGTAGTGAAATCATGTGAGGCTATATTAATACATGAGTGTGAAGAAATTAAAGATTTCAAAGGAAGAGATGTAGATAGTTTTTATATTTCAAAGGAAAAATTATTAAAACTTGATGAGAAAGATTTAATTTTACATCAGAGAGAAGAGGGCTCATTTAGGTTTTTATTAAATCATAAAAAGACCATAGGATTTATTAATATAGATATTGAGGATGTTAATATTTTTTTTAATAAAAAAAAATTTAATAAAGAAAAATTTAACTCAGCTGCCGAATGTAAAAAAACAGGGCTAAAACATTATGATTTAAAAACATTAATATTTTATAAAATTATTAAATATTTTTCATTTGGTGTAATTCATTCATATGAACAACTCTTTAAATTAAAAAATATTTTAAATAAACTAAATAAAGATGATCTCCAATATATATTAAATTTAACTTCAAAATATTTAAAATCAGAACATAAGTGGATAAAATTTTTAATTGTTTCAGATTTTTTAACTTATGAAAATGACCAGAGTGTAAAAAAATTTTGGATTAATAAAAGAAAAATTCGTCAAAGCAAAAGAAAAGTTTATGCAGGTAAATTGAATTTAAAAAATCTATTTAAAACTAAAAAATTTTTATATGCATTTTTTTTTGGGAAAAGTGCAAAATGGAACTTAGATCATAAACCTTTACCTGCTATTGCAATAATTGGCAATGATGGATCTGGAAAAACTACTTCAATAAATCATATAATTAAAAATTTCAGTAAAATGGATCCTGCTCATATAAGTATGAGACCGGATACTCCATTAATTCCTTTGGTTCGTGTATTTAGAAAAGTTTTAAAAAAAATTATAAATTTTTCAATAATAAGGAATTTTTATCCTTTAAAATTTTTTTTATCATTAATTGGACAATCTGTAGATTTATTTGATAGATACTTAAAATATAAAGTTGGTATGGCGTGGGCTGACTCAGGATATGGTATTACAATCTTTGAGAGGTACATAACAGATAAAATTAGAGGAGAATTTCCAAATAAAAAAAATAGATTTTTGCCTCTAGAGCAGTTTTTTCCATTTCCAGATGGATTTATTTATCTTGATGTATCGCCAGAAGTTTCAATAAAAAGGAAAATAAATGAAGATCATACCTTAGAGGAAATGATTAGCAAAAGAAAAAATTATCTTAGTCTTTTATCAGAGTTTAGTGAGACTATAAATATATCTAGTGACAGAAAGTTTGAGGAAACTATTAAAGATATAAAAAATTATATTTTTGATCTTTCTGTAAAAAAAAGAGAAAGATTAAAAACTGGTGCCAAAATTAAAAGATGTATTTGGAGCAAAAATTTAAATAGAGTTTTAGTGGGTGAAAAAACAAAAAGATTTCAAAAAGACAGTTTTATATAACAAAATTTAATTTTAAATTAATTTTTCATATTTGTTCTTTGAAATAAATTTTTCCAATATATCTAAATTTTTAGCTACAGCAATTTTAACTGGAATTAATTTTAAATTAAGTATCTTTGAAATTGCCAATCTATGATGCCCTCTATGGTTAAAAAAAATTTGATTATTTTCACCTAAATTGATCGATATATTGTTAATAAATCCTTCTGCCACATTTTCTGATTTACATGGCAATATTCCTTTTTTTTTTATTTCATTAATAAGATGATTAATTTCACTTTCTCTCTCTATAATAATTTTATTTAATTCAGATTTACTACCAACTTGATTATTAATTATATACTGCAATAATCGCATATTGAATTTAGAAGTTTTCCATCTATTATCTTTAGGATTAAAATTATTCATAATATTTCCAGAAGTTATGTATTGAATTATCCTATTTGCAAATTCAGATTTATTCCAATTTTGTATGTTATTAAAATGATTATAAAGAGCTATATATTCTGGAATTTTATCAAACCTTGTACCTGCTTGATCCCAATTAGAATTAATTATTTTTATAAAGCCTGAATCATCTTCTTTAAAAAAACCTCTGTCTATCCCAGCGTGCGGATGAAGTTTATCTAAACCAAAATGAGTAAATTCACAATTAGATGAAGGCTGCAAACAATAGATAATTTCTCTTGGATTGATAAAGAAAATTGTTTTTTTAAAATTATTTATTAAATTCATTTTAAAAAAATCAAAATTGGTTCTAATTTTTTAAATGTGCTCTTAATTTCTCTGCAATTGGTTTTTCCTCATCTAAAACATGTCCTAGCTTTTCTTTTCCATAAGCAATAATCATTTTAGAAATCATTTCATTGAGATTGATCATTCCAGTTTCCTCAAGAGAGGCGGATTGATCACTTCCATACATTGCTCTGTCTAATGTAATATGCCTTTCAAGAGAGCTAATTTCCATCGAAAATGCAGCTAGAGATACTGCTATGCCGTTTTCGTGACCACTATACCCAACATTACAATTATACTTATTTTTCAAAGCATTAATAGTTAGTAAATTTGCATCTTCAGGTTTCATTGGATAAGTTGAAATACAATGCATAAGTTCAAAACTGCAGTTTTCCTCTCTAAACACTTTAACAGCATTATCAATATTTTCTGTCGTTGACATTCCTGTAGAAATAAAAGTGTGTTTTTTTCTTTTAGCAACTTCTTTTAAAAAATTTGTATCAACTATCATCGCAGAAGCTATTTTGTGATAATTAAGATTATATTGATCTAAAAATTTTAAACTATTCAAATCCCAAGCAGATGCAAACCAAGAAATTTTAACATTTTTACAATACTTATCTATCTCGTCATATTCTTCTTGACCAAATTCAAGTCCTTGTTTTTGATCTCTTTGGGTAGTCCCCCACGGGCTTTCTCGAGGAGAGTCCAATAATTCTTTTGAATATACTATATCTATGTCTCTTTTTTGAAATTTTACACAATCAAAATTTGCTTTTTTTGCAAGATCAATGAGTTTTTTTGCCAACTCAATATCACCGTTATGATTGATTCCTATTTCTGCAATTAGCAAAGGTTTTCGTTTCATTTAATTCTTGTAGTATGATTTAGTTTAATTATAAAGATAAATTTTAAAGTATACTTAACATAATCTTTATATTAGTGCAATTTGAATAAAAAAAAAATAAAAGTTGTTGCAATCATTCCAGCCAGGTCTGGATCAAGATCTGTAAAAAATAAAAATATACAAAAAATTAAAAATAAACCTCTACTAGGTTGGGCAATTGAAACTTGTAAAAAATCTAAAGAGATTGATTATTTTTTTGTTTTAACAGACTCAAATTATTATAAACGTATTGCAATTAAATATGGAGCAAGCGTCCCCTTTAATCGACCAAAGTCAATCTCAACAAACACATCATCAGATATAGAATTCATTGAATATTCTATAAAAAAGTTACAGACTTTAAAAATTTATCCAAAATTAATTGTAAATATGAGACCGACTACACCATTTAGGAACTATAAAAAGATTGATAGAGCAATTAAGTTTTTTTTAAAAAATATAAAAACTTATACCTCACTTAGATCTATAGAGGAAATGTCTGAGAGCTCATTTAAAACAGTTATTGTTAAAAATAAAATTGCGAAACCAATATTGCAAAAATATACAATGGATGAAATTAACTTACCTCGACAAGGCTTTAAAAAAACATATTTACCAAATGGATATATTGATATTTATAAAACCCAACACATAAAAAAAAATAGAAATTTATATGGAAGAAAAGTATCAGCATTCATTACAGATAAAACAATAGAAATAGATACTAAATATGATTTGCAATTAGCTAAAAGAATAATCTAAATTCTTGTTTAAAAATATGAATTATTTGAATTCATTGATACTTTATATTAAAAAAAGTACTTAAAAAATTAAAATTAAATAAAATTAAATGATGTTTAGCAAAACACCCATTAATGTAAAAAAAATTAAAACTAGAAATAGATTAATTAAAACTAATATCCCAGCACCTGGAACAATAAAAATACTTAACAGTTTAAAAAAAAATGAAGTTAGGTCTATGCATGGTCAATTACCTATAATTTGGAATAAAGCAAAAAATTTTAATGTTTATGACATCAAAGGTAACAAATTTATTGACTTTACCTCAACTATATTTGTAGCGAACATAGGTCATTCTAATTCATTTTTTAAAAGAAAACTTGTTAATTCTATAAATAATAATTTAATCTCTACTTATGCTTATCCAAATAAGTTAAGAGAGATTTATTTATCAAAATTAATAAAATTTTGTGGTAAAGGATTTGAAAAAGCATATTTGTTATCATCTGGTTCAGAGGCCCTAGAGGCTTGTATAAAAATAATAAGATTATTTGCTTTAAAAAATAAAAAAGGACTAGGAATAATTTCTGTATCTGGGAATTGGCATGGAAGAACAACAGGCTCACAGTTGCTAAGTGATAATTCTGAACAGTCAAATTGGATTAAATTTAAAAATAAAGAAATTTATCATTTGAGATTTCCATATCCATGGACATTGAAAAAATACAATAAAACATCTTTAGAAATTTTAGATGAAGATTTAAGAAACTTGTCGAAAAAAATAAATATATCAAAAAAAATTTCTGGAATAGTTTTGGAAACCTTTCAAGGATGGGGAGCTTTGTTTTATCCCAAAGAGTATGTCAAAAAACTAAGTAAATTTTGTAAAAAAAATAAAATATTATTTGTTTTTGATGAAATTCAAGCAGGATTTGGAAGAACAGGAAAAAAATTTGGATTTCAACATTACGGCGTAAAACCCGATATTATTTGTTGTGGAAAAGGCATAGGTGGAGGGATTCCATTATCAGCTTTAATTGGAAAAAAAAAGTATTTAGATATACCAAAAATTGGAACTATGAGTAGCACTCACTCAGCAAACCCAATTGCATGTGCAGCAGGGATCGCTGTATTAGATGAACTAAAATCTAAAAATTTAATTAAAGCATCTTACCAAAAAGGATTAATTTTGAATAAAAGTTTAATTAATTTAAAAAAAAAATTTCATGACTTAATTGAATTAGTATCATGCAAAGGATTGTTGGCAGCAATAATTTTTAAAAAAAAAAAAAATATTAATCAATTGATTGGAAGAGTTTGTGAAAAATGTATGCAAAAGGGTTTGTTGGTTGTTTACACGGGTAGAGAGTCAATTAAACTGGGACCTCCTCTGACTATTTCTAAAAAGGCTATTATTGAGGCTGTAGAAGTTATAGACGAAACAATCAATGAAGTGTTTAAAAAAAATTTATGAAAATTAGACATATAGGATTAGTGACTTTAGATATTAAAGTCTCACTAAGATTTTGGACAAAATATTTAAATTTTAAAATTTTTAAGACTCTTAATGAGCAGGGAGAAGCAATAGATAAAATGTTTGGTTATAGAAATACTTTGATAAAATCAATAAAATTAAAAGACGATTTAGGGTTAATTTTAGAATTAATTGAGATAAAAAGACCAAAACTTAAAAAAAGAGATAACCAAACAATTAATAATGGAATTACACATTTTGCTATAACAATTAAAAATTTAGATAATTTTTATAAAAAGAATAAAAATAAAATTAGATTTAATTGTCCTCCACAAATATCTAAAGATGGAAATGTCAAAGTATTGTACGCAAAAACTCCAGAAAAATGTTATTTAGAGATTGTTGAGGAATTATGAGTGAAAAAAAAAACTATTTAGATATTGTCTATAATAAAAAAGATAGGCCTTTTACTAATTATCCAGATAGTTTAGCAAAACATATTTATGATAAGTTTAACCTAAAAATTTATAAAAATATTCTAGATGTAGGTTGTGGCAGGGGGGAGTTTTTAAATGGTTTTTTAAAATGTGGATTAGACGCTCATGGTATTGATCAAAATGATACAGCAAAGCAAAATTATAGTAATATAAACTTTAAGTATTGTGATCTTATGAAGGAAAAAATTCCATATGAAGATCAACATTTTGATGTGATTTTTTCAAAATCATTAGTTGAGCATTTTTATTATCCTGAAAAAATTTATCAAGAAATGCATAGGGTATTGAAGAATGGTGGAATTATAATCACCATGACTCCTGATTGGGAAATAAATTATAAAACCTTTTATGAAGATTATACTCACAGAACCCCTTTTTCAAAAACATCTTTAAATGATATACATTTGATAAATGGTTTTAAAGATGTACAAATATATTCATTCAAACAATTGCCTATACTATGGAATAACAACAGTTTTATTGCCAACATATTAAAAATATTATCTGAACTAACTAGAATTTTTGTTCCAAATTATTTTAAAAAATATAAATGGGTAAGATTTTCTAAAGAAATAATTCTTCTTTCAATTGCTAAAAAGTAATTATGGATAAATTTTTATTTTATTTTCCTAACGCACTAATGATACCTGAGACACATCTCATGATGTCTCTTGTTCAAAATCATCTGGATAAAAAAAATAACAAAGTCACTATTTTAACATGTGGAGCAGGAAAGGGATTTACATGCTCCACAAATATTTATGGTATTCCACAAATTTGCAAAGCATGTATATCTCGAAGAAAAATTTCTTTATCAAAGCTAAAAGGTAATTTCGAAGTTTTAGAAATTAAAAAAAAATTCAAATTTCCCAGAAAATTTAAAAAAAAAAATATAATTAATCTTAATTATAAAAACATAGACTTCGGTTTAGGTGTTTATTCTAGTTATACAAATACCTCGCGTGATACTGAACTGCAAGGGCTTAAATCTCACGAAGTAATAAAAAATCTTTTAGACACATCCTTTAGTTTTTATAAATATTTTGATCAACATTTTTCTATGAATAATTATAAAAATATAATTACCTTTAATAGTAGAATGAGTGAAAAAAGACCATTATTAAAATATGCTAAAAACAATAATCTTAATATCTCTAACTTTGAGAAACTTACTGTGGAAAGATTTTTTGATTTTAAAGACAATTTATCTCAAGATAGATTATTTTTAAAAAAAGCTATTAATAATTATCTAAAAAAAAATAAAAAAAAAATATTTAATAGAGAAAATAGTTTTTTCAAAAAGAAACTTTATGGGATTGAGGATCCTTTAAATCCATCTGTTTATTCCAAAGAACAGATTAAAGATAAATTACCAAAATATTGGATATCAAAAAAAAAAAATATTGTTTTTTTTACAGCTTCTGATGATGAACATTTAGCTTTTGGCAAGGACTTTAATCCTCCATTTTCCAAGAATCAAAAAACATTAATAGAAAAAACTTGTCAAATTATACAAAGCAAAAAAGATTATTTTTTTTGGATACGAGTTCATCCAAATTTAAAAAATGTAAAATGGTTTGAGAGAGAATTTTATAAAAAATTAGAATTAAAATATAAAAATGTAAAGGTTGTTTACCCAGATGAGAACATTTCAAGTTATGCAATGTTAAGAAGTGCGTATAATATAATTTGTCTTTGGTCATTATTGTTAGTTGAAGCAACTTATTGGAGAATGAAAAAATCAATATCTCTTACAAAAAATGATTTTTCAGAGATAGGTGTATCAATAACGCCAAAAAATTTTTTAGAATATAAAAATTTAATTTTTCAAGATTTCCATGAGAGTAAAAAAAATAGATTATTAGCTCTTAAATGGGTTCAATTTTTTTTAAATGCAGGTAGTAAAATTAAATATTTTTCTGGTACTTATGAAACTGGATATAAATTTAAAAATCATAATCTAAGATTAGATTTTATATCTAAAATTAATTATTTTATTGGTAAGTCTAGAGAAAAAATAATTAATATTTATTTTAACTAAATTTCAATAAATTTCTTCAATTATTTTTTTGGCTATAATTAGGTTGCCTTTGTCAGTTAAGTGATAATTATCTATAAAAACATTTTTCTTAAAACTTAAACCGGAAATATCTTGATTGTATAATTCTTTTACTTTATCAGAGAAACAAATATTATAGCAAAATTTTAAACCAGGGTCATACACAAGTTGTTTAAAATTTAATTGATCAAAATAATTTGTTAAATCAATACATTTTATAGTGTTACATAATTCACTATCCAATATTGAGTTGATTAATTTTTTCTCATTTAGAAGAAATTCTTTATTAGATAAAAAATTATAATTTTTATGTAAATGTAAAAAAGGTTGAATTATAAATATATGTTTTGCATTTCTTGATTTTGCTATTTGATGCATTCTAAGTTGATTTTCAACAATGCTTTTTTTTAATTCTTTAAAATGCTTAATACAGTTTAAGGCAGTATTAGTTTGTTGAAATGGAATATATACATTTCCTTGATGTTTTCTTTTATTGGCTTGCAATAAATTATATGATTTAGGATAAATTTTAAATCCAATTATTTTAATTGTATTTTTAAACGAGTCATAAATTTTATTTAAATATAGTTTACTAAAAAAATTTTTATAGGAGCTTTCGTAAACATTATTCATAAAATTAAATAATTCAGGGCTATCAATTATATGTGAATTTTTCTTATTTACACAAAAAGAATGAATATCGTTACTTAATGAAAAAGATATACTTATTTCAAATTCTTCATCATATCTTAAAAGTGATAATAGCTCTTGCGAACTGTTCCAAATAGGTTGACCCAAATTTATAAAATTATT
>CACAVT010000019.1 GCA_902536005.1 uncultured Pelagibacteraceae bacterium | reverse complement strand
TATTATGCCTTTGATGTATTTTGGAGATTGCCTCCACTTCTAGGATGGCTGCCTATTTGGATAAATGACTCTTTATTTTTCTTAATGAATGAATGGATGCCAATGGAGTTTTGGAACGAAGATACTCAAGAATTTAAAACTCGACCATTATTATTAGAGATAAGTAGAAATTTAACTTCATTTATGACTTTTTTAATTGAATTAATTAGGGAAATTTTACTTGGAGGTTTAGAGACTATTGTTGCATTTACAAGTTGGGATTTTATTGATGCTTATCCATGGTTAGAGTTGCCAGGTTTACCTTGGACCATTGTTGCAGCTGGAGCAGCTATACTATCTTATAAATTAAGTGGAAAAGGACTAGCTTTGTTTGCAGGTTTAACAATGATCTATATTTCTATATTTGGTCAATGGAAACCATCAATGCAAACGCTTTCTTTTATACTAGTTGCAGCTCCACTTTCATTTATTTTTGGTTTAGGCCTAGGTATTGCAGCTTACAAAAGTAAACGTGTTGAAAAAGCATTGTACCCAATTCTTCTAGTAATGCAGACTATGCCACAATACGCTGTATTAGTTCCTGCACTTGTTTTATTTGGAGTAGGTGATCACGCTGCTGTAATTATTACTATGGTTGTTGCGGTTCCACCAATGATATTATTAACAATATTAGGTTTAAGAGCCATACCTCCAGAAGTTATTGAAGCTGGAAGAATGAGCGGTTGTACCAATTGGCAATTAATGTTCAAGGTACTAATTCCAACAGCAAGAAGAGATATTTTAATTGGAGTTAACCAAGTTATTATGGTTTGTTTTTCAATGGCAGTTATATCTGCGTTCATTGGCGCGAAAGGATTAGGATTTAATTTGTTGTTAGCACTTAATCAACTCAATATAGGGTTGGCACTAGAGGCTGGTTTATGTATTAGTTTAATTGCAATTTTACTTGATAAAATGTCTTTGGCATGGGCAAATAAACAAACAGATTATTTTGGAAATCTGACATTTTTCCAAAGAAATAAAAACGTAATATTTTTTGCAGCTTCATTCGTAATTGGAATAATTCTTGCATATGTTGGGACTTTTATTTTCAAAGGTAGTTTTAATTACTTGTTTGAAATTCCTCATAATAAAGGAATATCAACAGCAGATTTTTGGAATAAAGGAGTTGATTGGATTTTTGATACTTTCTTCGTTTATATTAAAGCATTTAATACATGGTTAATTCAAGATGTGCTTCAGCCGATGAGAGCTTTGTATTTAAGAATGCCTGCAGTAGCTACATTGGTACTAGCAGTTGGTGCAGGATATTTAATTGGAGGAGTTCGATCAGCATTAGTTGTTGCTGCTTTGACTTTATTTATAGCATTAAGTCCATGGTGGGATAGAGCACTAGTAACGTTATACATGGCAACTTTTGGTGTAGTTATTTCTTGTTTAATAGGATTTACAGTTGGAACATTATGTTTTCAAAATAAAAAATCAGCAGCGTTTATGTTAGGTGTTTGTGATATATTTCAAACATTCCCATCATTTGTATATTTAATTCCTGTAATGATGCTTTTTGGAATTACAGATACTTCTGTATTAATTGCAGTAATTGTTTATGCAACAATTCCTGCAACAAGGTACACAATTGAGGGTTTAAGAAGTGTTCCTGTCGGCTTGCATGAAGCTGCAACAATGTCTGGTGTTAATAAATTTCAAAGATTAACTAAAATTGAGTTTCCATTAGCATTTCCACACATGATGCTTGGTATAAATCAAACAATAGTTTTTGCTTTATTTATGGTGATAATTGGAGCATTTATCGGAACAGAGGATCTTGGACAATATATTTTAAAAGCCCTATCAGATAAAAATGGAGCAGGAATTGGCTTAACACTTGGTATCTGTGTTGCGTTTATAGGATTGATTTTTGATAACTTAATTAGAACTTGGGTAGAAAAAAGAAAAAAACACTTAGGCATAGCGTAGTCCGTTGAAAAAATTTATAATTTCTATTGATCAAGGCACCACTTCTTCAAGAGCAATTCTTTTTAACATCAAAGGAAAAATTGAATTTGTTTCACAGTATGAATTTAAACAATATTTCCCAAAGAATGGATGGGTAGAACATAACCCAAATGAGATTTGGTCAACAACTCTTAAAGCACTTAAGAATGTTATTAATAAAGCTAATAAAATTAGAGGTCGCATTATCAGTATTGGAATTACCAACCAAAGAGAAACAACAATCTTATGGAATAAGAAAACAGGAAAACCAATTTACAATGCAATAGTTTGGCAAGATAGAAGAACTCAAGAATACTGTAAAAAACTTAAAAATAAAAAATATGAAAATGATTTTAGAAACAAAACAGGATTATTTATTGATCCTTATTTTTCAGCAACAAAAGTAAGGTGGATTTTAGACAATGTAAAGAAGTCTAAAAAATTATTAAAATCAAACAATTTATTATTTGGGACAGTTGACACTTTTTTAATTTGGAAATTAACTAAAGGAAAACAACATTTAACCGAAGCTACAAACGCAAGTAGGACAATGTTGTTTAATATTAATAATAATAAATGGGACCATGAGATTTTAAAAAAATTAAATATTCCAAAGAGTATTCTGCCGGAAGTAAAAAATTCAGCTGATGACTTTGGCAAAACTGATAAAAAAATTATTGGAAAAGAGATACCAATATCTGCTGTTTTAGGTGATCAACAGGCTGCTGCGGTTGGTCAAACTTGTTTTGATAAAGGTTCAATCAAAAGCACATATGGAACAGGGGCTTTTGTAATTATGAATACAGGCTCTAATAAAATAAATTCCAAAAATAAATTATTAACAACAATATGCTATCGATTGAATAATAAGACTACTTATGCTTTAGAGGGATCAATTTTCATAGCTGGCGCTGGCATACAATGGTTAAGAGATAAAATGAAATTGATAAAAAAAGCACCAGAAACAGAAAAAATAGCAAGATCATCAAATATAAATGATGGAATATATGTTGTTCCAGCTTTTAGCGGTATGGGAGCACCTTATTGGAGACCAGATGCAAGAGGTTTAATTACAGGTTTAACTAGGGATAGTAATTGGCAAAGTTTAGTAAGAGCAACAGTTGAGTCAGTTGCTTATCAAAGTTATGATCTTTTTAACGCTATGAATAAAGACGGTTTAAAACCTAGAATAGTAAAAATTGATGGTGGTATGGTAGCAAACAATTGGTTTTCACAATTCTTGTCAGATACTATAAATTTAAAAGTAATTAGACCCAAAGTATTGGAAACTACTGCATTAGGAGTTGCGCTCTTTGCTGGATATCAAGTTGGTGAGTTTAAATCATTAAATCAAATTAAAAAGATTTGGCAAAAAGACAAAGCTTTTTCACCAAAAATTAAGAATTCATTGAGAAATCAATTATTACAAGGATGGAAACTAGCAATTAGAAAAACTTTGGCATAGCTTTACATATGAAAAAAGTTTTAATTATTGGAGCTGGAGCAATGGGTGCTGCGTTTTCTTTTCCATTGTTAGACAACAATAATAAAGTAACTTTAACTGAACCGTACAATACAAAACTTACAAATCAACTACTTAAAAAAAAGAAGTTTCACCCAAGTTTAAAAATTATTTTGCCAAAAAAATTATTGATTAAAAAGTTTTCATCTCAATTATTACTTGAGAAATGGGACTTAGTAGTTGTTGCCGTAAGCTCTATTGGAATAGAATTAGTAAAAAAATATTTAAATAACTTAAATAAAAAAACTTATTTACTAGTTTTAACTAAAGGTCTTAAATTTGATCGTAAAAAAAATAAAATAATTACAATGTCAGAACAATTAGACCCAAGAAGTAGAAAACTAAATATCTCTGTATTAAAAGGACCTTGTTTAGCAAAAGAATTATCGAGAAAAGTAAAAAGCTACACAGTTATTGCAAGTGAAAATATAAGAATAGCAAAACAAATAGGAAAAATAATTTCAGCAAAATATTATAAAACCGAATATTCCTCAGATGTCCGTGGAATAGAATTTTCCTCTGCTATTAAAAACATTTATTCTATGGTTATAGGGTCTGGTGAAGGAAATAATACCTCTTCAGCATTATTTAGAAAATCATTTGATGAAATGGAATATTTAATTCAATATTTTAATGGTAAGAAAGAAACAGTAAGAGGTTTGGCTGGTTTAGGTGATTTGTATGTTAGTGCTGTAGGAGGAAGAAATAGTAAAATGGGTGAATACTTGGGTAAAGGGTTTTCTTTTAAAAATGCTAAAAAAAAATTTATGACAAATGATACTATTGAAGGAGCTGATTTAGCTAAAGAAATTGCACCATATATTTTAAAGAAAATTAATAAAAAAAAAATTCCATTAATGACAGCATTGCTAAATGCAATTACCAAAAATAAAAAATTAAAGATAAATTATTAATTGATTATTTATTTAAGAAAGTTTTCATTGAATCATCCATCGCTTTTTCCCACGGTGTATGGTGCACAGGTGCAACTGATCCAGTTACGGGAGATGAGAATGATTTGTTTCTATAAGTAAGAATATCCTCTACTTTATGGTGTTCCCATTCTTTAAAATGTTTTCTAATTAATTCAAAGTCAATTTTAGGGTAATCAGACATATCATGAAGCTCTTTTGTATATTCTGTTTGAAAATCAATCATTTGATCAGGATTTTCTAATTTTTCTTCCATAGCAACCCACTTATTAATATCTTTATCTATTTCTTCGTCAGTTGGCATTTTGATTTTTCCCATTATCACATCTCTTGCATACCATCCCTGACAGTCAAACATGTTAAATGTATGAAACTGGTCCTGCATACCTAAGTATAAAAGTTTATGATTATCTTGCCACACAACACCTTTATAAAGTTTTGGTGGATAAAGTCTGTTATGTGTTTTTAATTTTAAACTTTCATCCAAAAAAGGGAAATGATGCAGATATCCTGTGCATAAAATAACTACGTCAGCATTTTGTTCTGTTCCATCTTTAAATATGGCTTTTTTTCCTTCTAGCTTATCTAAATAATGAACTTCTTTCATACCTTTCGGCCATTTGAAACCCATTGGGTTATGCCTGTAACCGATTGTTACACTTTTAGCGCCATACTTATTGCATTGTAGAGCCACATCTTCTGCAGAATAACTGCTCCCTAAAACAATTACATCTTTTCCTCTAAATTCTTCAGCATCTCTAAAATCATGCGAGTGCATTATTCTTCCTGGAAAAGAATTCATTCCTTCATACTCAGGTATAAAAGGCGCAGAAAAATGACCTGTAGAGACTACTACATAATCAAATGTATCATTTTGAATTTTATTATTTACTTTATCATGGTAGCTAATTTCAAACTTATCATTTTTAAAGACAGTATTTGTAACTCTTGTATTAAATTTAATCTTACTCTTTATATTTCCTTTGCTTACTCTTCCCAGAATATAATCTTGCAAGACTTCTCTTGGAGGAAAGGAAGGAATTGGCTTTCCAAAATGTTCATCAAAAGAATAATCAGCAAATTCCAAACATTCTTTAGGTCCGTTAGACCATAAGTATCTGTACATACTATTCGGAACAGGATCTCCATACTGATCTGAACCAGTTCTCCAGTTGTAGTTCCATAGACCACCCCAACTTTCTTGTTTTTCAAAGCAAACTATTTCAGGAATATTTTCTCCTTTTTTTTCTAAATGCTCAAATGCTCTTAAAATTGAAAGTCCACATGGACCAGCGCCTATGATTGCTACCTTTGACATAGAATTTTTCCTATCATTAATAAATTTATAAATATATCTTACTAACAATTTTTAAAAAAATAAAATTATATTTTGTTATGGGTATTAATTGGAATTATCCAACCACTATGTGGATAGGAGAAAATAGGATTGAAGATTTATCCTTAGCCTGTAAAGAATTAAATATTTCAAACCCATTATTCGTAACAGACAAGGATTTAATTAACTTAGATTTAACTAAGAGTATAATATTAACATTAAAAAAAAGTTTTAAAAACTTAGCTAGCTTTTCTAATTTTACGGGAAATCCAATTGGAGAAAATGTTGAAGAAGGTGTTAAAGTTTATAATACTTCTGGCTGTGACGGTGTAATTGCTTTAGGAGGTGGAAGTGGTTTAGATGTTGGAAAAGCTATAGCATTTATGTGCAATCAATCTCGACCGTTATGGGATTTCGAAGATATTGATGATTACTGGACAAGAGCAGATAGTTCTAAAATTTCAAAAATTGTTGCAGTTCCAACCACTGCTGGAACAGGATCTGAAACAGGTAGAGCATCTGCAATTATAAATAAAGAAATAGGTGCAAAAAAAATTATTTTTCACCCAAAAATGTTACCTTCGATTGTTATTTTAGATCCTTTGCTTACATTAGATTTATCTCCAAGATTAACAGCAGCAACAGGAATGGATGCACTTGCACATAACTTAGAAGCGTTTTGTGCACCAGGATATCATCCAATGGCTGATGGTATGGCAATAGAAGGAATGAAATTAATTAAAAATTCATTAATTAAAGCCTTTAAAAATGGAAAAGATGTTAAGGCCAGAATGGATTTACTTTCAGCAGCTTCAATGGGCTCGACTGCATTTCAGAAAGGACTTGGAGCAATTCACTCATTGAGCCACCCAGTAAACGGTAAATTTAATGTTCACCACGGTTTATCAAATGCAATATTTATGCCTTATGTTTTGACATTTAATAAACACTCAATTGAAAATAAAATAATATCCATTTGTGATTATCTTAATTTAAATAAAAATTTTGATAGTTTTTTAAATTGGATTTTGGAATTAAGACAAAATTTAAATATTCCGCACAAATTATCAGATGTGATGGATTGTAATAATATTGATTTAGATGAACTTTCCTTAATGGCATTTGAAGATCCATCTACAGGAGGAAACCCCAAAAAATTAAGTCAAAATGATCTAAAAGAAATGTATATAAAAAGTATTTCTGGAGAATTATTTTAATGAAAAAAATATTGATAGTAGAAGGAAACTTACGAGAAGAAAATCAAAGTTTTTCTGCAGCTGGTATTCAAACACATACAGAAAGCCTTAAAGATAGTTTAGCGTTTTTTACAGATAAATTAGAAACCCACGTGGTTAATCCTTCTTCAGATGAAAATATCGGTAAAAATATTGATACACTTGAAAGCTACGATGGTCTTATTTGGGGAGGAAGTAGCTTAAACATCTATAACAATACTCCAGAAATAAAAAGACAAATTGATTTTATGAAAGAGTGTCAGAAAAAAATAAAAAAAGTTCTGGCAATTTGTTGGGGCATGCAAGTAGCTGTGACTGCAGCAGGAGGTGAGGTAAGAAAGGCAACAAAAGGATCTCATAGAGGCATTGCCTCAAATATAGAAATTAATGAAATTGGTTTAAATCATCCACTCTATAAAAATAAAGATGAAAAATTTAACACACCAGCATTTAATTTTGATGAAGTAGTTACAATGCCAGAAAATTCAATTTTATTAGCCTCAAACTCAATAAATAATGTTCAAGGAATAAATTTCAAAGTTGGTAAATGTAATATATGGGGACTTCAATATCACCCTGAGATTACTTATAATAAAATGATCAATTTGATTATTTTTAGAAAAGAACGATTGTTAGAAAGAGGTGCTTTTAAGGATCAGAATGAGATCGATAGCCATATTGAGCATATTGAAAGAGAAAATAAAAAATTAGATAAAATTTCAAGAATGAGAGAATTAGAGAATTGGTTAAACTACTTAAATTTAGAATAACCCTTCAATTTCACCCTTGTCATTTAATTTTATTGAGTCGGCTGCAGGAACTCTTGGAAGACCTGGCATTGTCATAATTTCTCCACACACAACAACTATAAATTCAGCACCTGAAGAAAGTCTTACCTCTCTTACAGGCAAAACATGACCTGTGGGTGCACCTTTTAAATTTGGATCTGTTGAAAAACTATATTGAGTTTTTGCAATACAAACAGGTAACTTACCGTAACCTTTTTCTTCAAAATCTTTTAATTGTTGTCTAACTTTTGTATCAGCTACCACTTCAGATGCGCTATAAATTTCTTGTGCAATTTTTTCTATTTTTTTGAATAACGGAAGATCATCCTCATATAAAAATTTAAATGTATCTTTTTTATCTTCACAAATTTCTGTAACATTTTTAGCCAGTTCAATAGTTCCTTCACTTCCATTTGACCAATGAGTACATTTAGAAGCTTTTACTCCTTGCGTTTCACAAAAATCTAACAAAGTTTTCATTTCATCTTCTGTATCCGTAATAAAATGATTAACTGCAACAGTAACAGGTAATCCAAATTTTCTAATATTATTAATATGTCTACGTAAATTTACCATTCCCTCTTTAAGTGCTGACACATTTTCTTTTTTTAAATCTTCTTTAGCAACTCCACCATGCATTTTCAGTGCTCTTATAGTTGCAACAATGACAACGCAATCTGGTTTGAGACCAGATTTTCTACATTTAATATCCAAAAATTTTTCAGCTCCCAAATCAGCTCCGAATCCCGCCTCTGTTACAACGTAGTCAGCTAATTTAAGTCCAGCTTTAGTTGCGATCACAGAATTACATCCATGAGCAATATTTGCAAAAGGGCCACCGTGGATTATTGCTGGGTTATTTTCTAAAGTTTGAGTTACATTTGGTCTTATTGCTTCTTTAAGCAAAACAGTCATTGGACCTTGTGCATTTAAATCTTTTGCATAAATCGATTGTTTATCTCTTGTATATCCAATTGTAATATTGCCAATTCTATTTTCTAAATCTTTTAAGTCTGTAGCTAAACAAAAAATAGCCATTAATTCAGATGCAACAGTTATATCAAAACTATCTTGTCTGGGATAACCATTTGCTACTCCTCCAAGATCAACAATTATTGATCTTAAGGATCTATCGTTCATATCCATTACTCTTCTCCAAACAACTCTTCTAACATCAATGTTAAGTTTGTTGCCCCAATAGATATGATTATCAATTAATGCAGATAATAAATTATGAGCAGATGTAATAGCATGAAAGTCACCTGTAAAATGAAGATTGATTTGTTCCATTGGTACTACTTGGGCGTAACCACCACCAGCAGCTCCACCCTTCATTCCAAATGATGGACCAAGACTTGGTTCCCTTAAACAAACAATAGATTTTTTTCCAATTTTATTTAAACCGTCATTTAAACCAACAGAAGTTGTAGTTTTACCTTCACCAGCTGGAGTGGGAGTAATTGCAGTAACTAAAATTAATTTGCCATTCTCTTCTTTAAGAGTATTTAAATATTCCAAATTTATCTTGGCTATGTGTCTACCCATTGGACTAAAAGCAAAATTTTCATCTGGCACTCCAACCTTAGATAGAATATCTTTTATTGGTTGCATCTTAGCTTCTCGAGCTATTTGAATGTCAGATTTTACTTCGGCCATAAATAATCCAAATAAATTAAAAGTTTTTTATCTGTGACTTCTTATCCTTTTTTGAGATATTTGGAAACTTCTAAAAAATATATATAAAAAAAATAAGCACTATTTAAATTGATTGTTATAAAATTAATTGATGCAAAAATATTCTATATTTAACCTTGTTAAAAACGCTTTTTCAAACCATGAAAATTGGGATTTGGCTTGGAAAGATCCAACACCTAAAGAGGAATATGACGTTGTAATTATAGGTGGTGGGGGCCATGGTTTAGCTACAGCTTATTATCTTGCTAAAGAACATAATATTACAAATGTTGCAATTATAGAAAAAGGATGGATAGGTGGTGGGAACGTAGGACGTAATACTACAATTATTAGATCTAATTACATGCATGACGAAAATGGTTTGTTCAGTGAGTTTGGAATGGATTTATGGAGAAAGATGAGTCAGGATCTGAATTACAATGTAATGTTTTCTCCAAGAGGAATAATTAATCTTGCGCATTCTGATGCACAAATGAATGCATACGCGAGAAGAGGAAATTCTATGAGATTAAATGGAATAGATGCTGTTCTTTTAAATAGAGAGCAAGTTAAAGAAATTATTCCAATGGCTGATTTTTCTGAAAACGTAAGATTTCCAATTTTCGGTGGTTTGATGCAACCAAGTGCAGGCACAGCAAGACATGATGCTGTTGCATGGGGTTATGCACGTCAGGCAGATTCAATGGGGGTAGATATAATTCAAAATTGTGAGGTGATAGGTTTCGATGTTTCCGCTGGAAAAATAAAGGGAATAAGAACTTCACGAGGAAATATCAAAGCAAAAAAAGTTGGTATTTGCGTTGCGGGAAGCACAAATATTTTAGCAGAAAAATTAAATATGACATTACCAATTGAAACTCATTTACTCCAAGCATGTGTTTCTGAGCCAGTTAAACCAGTTTTAGATAATGTAGTTACGTTTGGTGCAGGACATTTTTATGTAAGTCAATCTGACAAAGGTGAGATGGTAATGGGTGGTGATCTTGATGGTTACAATAGTTATGCTCAAAGAGGGAACTTACCAACATTACAACATGTGTTAACCGAAGGTATAGCCATGATGCCATTTTTGAGTAAATTAAAAATGCTTAGAACGTGGGGTGGTATTATGGATATGTCAATGGATGGTTCACCTATTATCGATAAAACACACATTGATGGTTTGTATTTGAATTGTGGATGGTGTTATGGAGGATTTAAAGCCACACCTGCATCAGGATGGACATTTGCACACACAATTGCACAAGATAGAGTTCACGAATTAAACGCTGGTTATAGTTTAAATAGATTTAGTACTGGCCATCTTATTGATGAAAAGGGACTTGGAACAAAAACCTGGATATCTTAAATGCTTTACATAAATTGCCCACACTGTGGAATGAGATCTCAAAATGAATTTTCATATGGTGGCGATGCAAGCGTTAAAAGACCAGAACTTAATAAAGAAGTTTCTGATGAAGAATGGGATAATTTTGTTTACAATAGAAAAAGTTTAAGAGGAAAGCATTTAGAGCTATGGCAACATATTTCTGGATGTAGACAATGGATAAAGGTTGAGAGAGATACTGCAACCCATGCAATTTTCAGAACTTTTAAAGCTGATGAGGAAGTTGCTTAATGACTCAAGCTTTTAGAATTGAAAATGGGGGGTTAATAAATAGAGATAAAAAATTATCCTTTAAATTTAATGGTAAAACTTACTTTGGTTATGAGGGTGATACATTAGCTTCGGCTTTATTAGCAAATGGAGTTCATTTAGTAGGAAGAAGTTTTAAATATCACAGGCCAAGAGGTTTCTTTGGAGCAGGGGTAGATGAACCTTATGCTATAGTTCAACTTTATAGAAATGGTGAAACAGAGCCAAATATTAAAGCTACAGAGCAGGAACTTTTTGAAGGTTTAGAAGCAAAAAGTGTTAATTGTTGGCCGAGTGTGAATTTTGATATTGGAGCAATCAATAATTTTTTAAAAATCTTTTTACCAGCAGGTTTTTATTACAAAACTTTTATGTGGCCAAAAAGTTTTTGGTATCGAATTTATGAGCCTTTCATAAGAAAAGCAGCTGGTTTAGGTGTAGCTTCAACTAAACATGATAATGAAAGGTATGAACATAAATATGAATATTGTGATTTACTAATTGCAGGTTCGGGACCTTCAGGATTAGCTGGTGCATATGCTGCTGCAAAAAACGGAGCTAAAGTAATTTTAGCAGAGGACAAACCAAGATTTGGAGGATCTTTACTAACTAGTGATGTTAATATTGGTAATCAATCAGGAAAAGATTGGGCTCAGGGGATAATTGCTGAGCTAAAAACAATGCCAAATGTAGTTGTAAAAAATAGATCTCAAATTTTTGGATACTATGATCACAATATGCTTGTGATGTCTGAAAAAGTCAGTGATCATTTACCAGCAACTAAAAAATACCATCCAAATAAGAGGCTATGGTACATTCGTGCTAAGGAAGTTTTGATTTCTTCTGGATCAATTGAAAGACCAATAGTTTTTGGAAATAATGATACTCCAGGAGTTATGCTTTCTTCAGCTGCTAAAGAATACCTAAAAGTATATGGTGTTTTAGTTGGAAGAAAACCATTGGTGTTTACAAATAACGACAGTGGATACGAAACAGCAATTGAATTAAAAAAACATGGAGTAGATTCAGTTATTTTAGACTCAAGAAAAAACCCTGAGTCAGAAATAATTGATGAAGCAAAAAATTTAGGAATTAATATTAAAAATTCATTTGTTGTTGTTGCAGCACAAGGATACAAAAAAGTAAAATCAGCAGATATTGCAAGTATTTCTGAAGACAAAAAACAACTTGGTAAAATAGAAAATATACAATGTGATTGTATTTGTGTTTCAGGTTTTTGGACACCAACTATTCATTTAGCCTCACAATCAGGAAATAAAACTAAGTTTAAAGAAGAAATTGATGCATTTGTTCCAGGACAATCAAAACAAAATGAAATAACTTTAGGTGCTGCAAATGGAGTATTTTCGCTTGAAGAAACTTTAAAAACGTCATTTACAGCAGGAAGTGAATTATCAAAAAAAATTACTGAAAATGATAATAAGATAGCTATTCCAAATGTTGTTGAAAAGAAATCTTCTCAGCATGATAAGTTTTGGTGTGTTCCATTGCCAAAAGGTAAAAATTATAAAAGATTTTTAGATTTTCAAAACGATGTAGCGGTATCTGATGTAGAAATAGCTTTAAGAGAAGGGTATCGATCAATTGAACACGTTAAAAGATATACAACTTTAGGAATGGCAACAGATCAAGGAAAAACTAGTAATTTAAATGGATTGCAATTAGTATCTGAAATTGAAAACAAAGTAGTTCCTGCAGTAGGTCATACAACTTTTAGACCCCCATACACTCCAGTTTCTATTGGAGCAATAGTAGGAAGAGAGGTTGGAAAACATTCAAAACCAACAAGAAAATCTCCAATGCATTCATGGCATGAAAAAAATAATGCAGTTTTTGTTGATGCGGGTGTTTGGTTAAGACCAAGATATTATAAAAAAGGAAATGAAAATTTATTTGAGGCCTCTAAAAGAGAGGCTAAAAATGTAAGAACAAATGTTGGAGTTTGTGACGTAACAACTTTAGGAAAAATTGATGTCAAAGGTCCTGATGCAGCAGAGTTATTAAATAGAGTTTATACTAATGCGTGGCTTAAGCTACCAGTTGGCAAAGCAAGATACGGTGTAATGTTAAGAGAAGATGGAATTGTTATGGATGATGGAACAACCACAAGAATTTCGGAAAATCATTATCATATGACCACTACTACAGCTCAAGCAGCAAACGTCCTCTCACATTTAGAATATTATTTACAATTAGTTTGGCCTGAATTAAATGTCAATGTTGTTTCAACCACAGAACAATGGGCTGGAGCAGCTATCGCTGGACCTAAATCTCGGGATTTATTACAAAAATTATTTCCAAATTCTGATGTATCAAATGAAGGCTTACCTTTTATGGGCTATATGGAGGGAGATTTATTTGGTGTTAAAGCAAGAATATTTAGAATTTCGTTTTCAGGCGAGCTTGCTTATGAAGTAAATGTTGAGTCTGATTATGGAAATTTCATGTGGGAAAAAATAATTGAAGTTGGTGAAGAATTTAATATTCAACCATATGGAACAGAAGCATTATCAACTCTTAGAATTGAAATGGGACATGTTGCTGGATCAGAACTTGACGGTAGAACAATTCCATTCGATAACGCCTTAGATGGTCTTGTTAGTAAAAAGAAAGATTTTATTGGAAAAAGATCATTACAACGATCTGCATTTATAGCTGAAGATAGACAGAGAATAGTGGGGGTAGTTCCATTAGACAAACAAACAAGTATACCAGAAGGCTCTCACTTAGTTAAAGATGATAAAGCACCATTGCCAAATCCAAAGTTGGGTCATATCTCTGCATCATGTTGGAGTGTTGAATATGATAATCCCTTTTCTTTAGCAATTTTGAAAGATGGAAAAAATATGATAGGTCAAAAGCTTTTTGCGATGTCGCCACTTAAAAATAAAGTAATACCAGTTGAGATAGTTTCATCACATTACGTAGACCCAAAAGGTGAAAGAGTTAGATCATGACATTAATTTCAGCTTTATCAAATGTTCACGTAAAAGGTCAATTTGGAGATTATGAAGGTAAAAATGAAAATGACTTACTTAGAATATCTGAAATCAAAAATTTATTAATTGTTCAAATAGTTCAGTACAAAAATTCTTCACTTTCATTTGAGGGTATTGATATTGATGGTTTAAAATTAAAAAATGAACCTTTAACCGTAGTTTTTAATGAAAATACAAGAATTATGTGGAATGGACCAAAAAACTGGCTTTTAGTTTCAACAAAAAAAGATTTAATTAAAAATTTATCAGATAATTTTAAAGATACAGATTTTGCTATAACAGATTTATCTCATTCTAAAGCTATTATTGAAATCGAAGGAAATAATTCGATAGAAGTTTTGAAAAAAGGATGTCCTTTTAATTTTAATACATTGGATAAAAATAATTCAATTAACTCAACTTTTAATGGAATAGCTTTTACTGTAGATAGGTTGGGTGAAAATCCAAATAAAGTAAGGTTATTTGCTCTAAGAAGTTTTGGCGAATCTTTATATCATTCCATAACAGATGCATCTTTAGAGTTTGGCTTTGAATCTTTATAAACTTAAATTTTCAATCTCTTGTTGCAATATAAACACCTATAGAAGTAATTAGAAATCCAATTAAATCTAAATTAGTTAAACTTTCATTTAAGAAAAGCCATGCCATAAAAGCAGACGTTGCTGGAATTAAAAAAAATATAGAAACAGTTTTACTCGCTGAATTATTTTTTATTAAAAACATCAATATTGTAAATGCACCAAATGATACTAAAAATATTTGATGGCTCATTGAAATGATAAATGTTTGAGAGAAATCAATATATGGATCAACAAATAAAATTATTATTAATAAATGAAATGTACATCCGCCAATAGCTTGATTCATATTACTTATAGATAAAGGCAAGTTGTTACTCAATTTTTTTTGCCATAAAGTTGAAAATGTAATTGCTAACAAAGCTATTATTGTTGCGATTAACCCCGCTGCTGGTATTTTTGAACCAATATCAAATCCCAATACAAGTCCTGCACCAGTAAACCCCAACAAAACACCTATCCACTGTTTAGTAGATACTTTTTCATTCAGGATTGGACCGCTCAATGCATTTGTGAGAACTGGTTGAAGGGTTACAATTAATGCTGCAATTGCTGTAGGCATTCCTATAGAAATTGAGTAAAAGACACCACCAAGATAAAAACCATGAAATAAGATGCCACTAAAAAAGGATTCAAAAAAGTTTCTTTTGCTTACTAGAATTTTTTGTTTTGAATAAATAGAAAATAAAAAAAAACCTAAAGCAACTAAAGCAAATCTAAAAGCTAGAGCAGCAAATGGATCACTGTTGTCTATAATAGGCTTGGTTGTTATGAAAGCAGACGACCATAGAAGTATAAATATGAAAGGGAATATTTTGGTCATTATGTTTAATAAACAAATAAATTAGATAAAATCAAACAAATCAGTACCTATAATGAACAAATTAGATGTAGAAACGAAATATCAAATCACTTAATGTTCAGAGATGAGCTCTAGTTTATTTAGAATTTTAACAATTGTGCTGTCTTTTTTCTTTTTGACGGGTTTTGTACCTATTCTTTCATTTGTTGGTCCAGGCGTAACAGTTCTGACTTCAGGTAATGTCTATAAAGCTAGTGCACAATTTATAGTTAATCAACATATAGAAAAAGAAACTGGTAAAAATTCTTTTGCTTTAATTAAAGATACGTTACTCAGTGAAGAAACAGATAAAAAAATTAAAATTAATTCATTTGATGAAGACTTAAGACAATTAGTTGAAACAAGAATTAAAATGACAAGGCAAAAACTGGATAATCAAAATTTACAAAAATTACTTAAAAAACGAATAGAAGTTACTAGATCAATACTTTATATAAATAATACTACTCAATAATGTTTAAATATATCAAATCTTCTTGATCAGTTTCTTTG
>CACAVT010000018.1 GCA_902536005.1 uncultured Pelagibacteraceae bacterium | reverse complement strand
TGGGGAAATACTTAAGTAATTTTCTAATTCTAAATCTTTATTCATTCAAAATTATCTGTTTATCTATTCTAGCATCAACAATATTTAAGCTCTCTCCCTTATAATTTTCTAAAAATTCATATAGATAATCTAATTTTTCATATGTAAAATTATTTGGTAGTTTTAATAAAATATCATCTTTAAGCTTTAAGTCCCATCTATTTGATGGAAAAAAATACAAATCTTTAATTTGTTTGTATGAAAATTTAGACTTGTCTATAATTTTTTTAAGTTTGAGAAATTCATTTATGTTTGGTTTTCCAAAAATATAAGGTAACTCACTATAGTCTGATTTATTTAATGTTAACTTGCCATTTGACCCAATTAAAAATGTTTTTCCCTCATTATTTATTTTTGCGTAAAAAGTAGTTTTCACAATTTTAATATTAATTGTTGATGGATATTTTTTAAATACTTCATATTTTTCGATTAATGAATTTGCATTTATAATTTTTATAATTTCACTTTTATTTATAAAATAAACATTATCTAAACTAAGATTTTTAATTTCATTCAAAAGTTTAAGATTATCCTCTTCATTTAATCCTGAGATATTTATTTCTTGAGTTTTATTTAGTTTAAAATTATTTATTGAATTGTTACTTATTGAAGAGACAATTATAAGTAAAAAAAAATAAATTAAGAGTTTTTTACTTTTTCTTTGATGCATCTTTCAACATCCATTCAATTAATTTAATAAAGGTTATTCCTTTATATAAAGCTATCTCAGGTACAAGTGATAATTTAGTCATTCCTGGTTGAGTATTAATTTCTAATAAATAAAAATCTCCACCAAAATATTTAAAATCTGACCTTGTCACACCTCTACAACCAATTATTTTATGTGCTTTAAAAGCTAAACTCATTAATTGTTTAAATTTAACTTGAGGTAAATCTACAGGGATGATGTGCTTAGTCATTGCTTTTGAATCATATTTTGCTTGATAATCGTAAAATTTTCTTTTTGGTTTAAGTTCAATAGCTCCTAATTTTTTATCTCCCATGATCGCAACTTGTATCTCTCTTCCACCTATAAATTGCTCTATCATAACTTTTTTGTAACATTTAAGTTTATAAAGAATTTTGCTTAAATTTTTCTTATTACAAATATGAACATTAACACTTGAACCCTCATTTAGAGGTTTAACTACAACTGGAAATTTTAGTTTTCTTGTTATTTGTTTTATTAAATCAGATTTTGTTTCTTCATATGAATAAATTAAAAATTTTGGTGTTTTTATTTTATTTTTAATAAAAAGTTTTTTTGAAATTTCTTTATCCATTGCAATTGAGGAAGCTAATACTCCGGAATGCGTATATGGAATTTTAAATCTTTCTAAAATAGATTGAATGTATCCATCTTCACCAAACTGACCATGTAATGCATTAAAAATGACACTTGGTTTAAAGATTTTTATATTTTTTTCTAAATTATGATTTGGTTCACAAATTTTTACTATATAACCGTTTTTTTTTAACTCTTTAGCGACTTGATGACCTGTATCAAGACTAATTAGCCTCTCTTTTGAAATTCCACCGGATAGTATAAGTACTTTTTTTTTCAATTTATTCTAATATTTTAACTTCTGTTTCTAACTTAACACCAGTCTTTTTAAAGACACTATTGGATACAAAATTTATTAATTTTTTCATGTCCTCAAACTTAGCATTACCTTTGTTAACAAAAAAATTACAGTGTTTTTCAGAAATTGATGCATCTCCAAATGATGTCTCGAGTGGAACAGACTCTTTAATCAACTGCCAGACTTTTTTATTTGATTGTTCTATAGGGTTTTTAAAAGTACTACCGCTAGTTTTGATTTTAGTTGGTTGAACTTTTTCTTTTTTTTCTTTTAATGTCTTCATTTCATTCTGAATTAAATCTTTATTTTTTTTATACCCCTTAAAAGATGCACTTAAAAAAATTAGATCATCTGAAATTCCACTATCTCTATATTTAAAATTTATTTTGTTTGAGGGAATAGTCACAACTTTTCCAGATTTATCTATAGCCTGAATAGATACTAAAATATCTTTAAATTCCCTATCGAAACATCCTGCATTCATTTTAATTCCACCACCAATAGTACCTGGTATACAGGATAAAAATTCAAAGCCACCCAGACTATTTTCCATTGCAAAATCTGATAATGATTTATCACTAACAGCACTTCCTGCTATAATTATCTCAGTATTAAGCATAGAAATATTATTAAAATTCTTTGAAAGTTTAATTACCACACCATTAAATTGTTTATCAGTAATTAATGTGTTTGAGCCAGCTCCTAATACAAATATCTTTTCATGATTTTGGATTTTTTTAAGAAATTTAATTAACTCTTTTAAGTTATCTGCTTTATAAAAAGCTTTTGTTTTACCTCCGATATTAAACCAATTTTTTTTTTTTAAATCATAATCTAACTTCAGATTACTAAACTCTAGAGTCAGGTCTTTTAAATCAATTTTCATCATATTAATTTAGGTAAATCACGCATCCAACTTGAAATAGTACCTGCACCCATACCTATAACTATTTTTTTTCCATATATATTTGCTTTGATAAATTTAGCTAATTGAAATTTATCATCTAACAAAAATAGCTGTACTTTTGAGTTTTTAATTATTTCTTTCGCAAAATTTATATAACTAAATCCAAGCTTTAATTTTTCTCCTGCCGTATAAATTGGAAATAAAACAACCTTGTCAGCATTTTTAAATGCAAAGGTAAATTCTTTTTTTAAATCTTTTAATCTTGATATTCTATGTGGTTGAAAAATACATATCTTTTCATAATCTTTATAAACATTTTTTACACCATTTAGCACTTCTTTAATTTCCGTAGGATGATGAGCATAATCATCATAAAAATCTACATTTTTAAAATTAAAAATTTTATTAAATCTTCTTTGAACCCCTTTAAAATTTTTTAGTCCTTTTTTAATGTTATTTATTGGTAGACCCACTGTTAATGCCAATGCTGCTGCTGCTACAGAATTTTTAATATTATGAGTTCCTAATAAAGGAATTTTAAATTTTTTAATTAGTTGATTTTTTTTATTAGGTAATTTTATATTTAAATCAAATTCAGAAAATTCTTTAAATTGTTTTACATTTTTTATACAAAAATTTGATTTTGTATCCATTCCATATGTATAGAAGTTTTTGTTTTTTATATTTTTAATTAAATTTTTATTATTTTTGTCATCTAAACAAATAAATGATTTTCCAAATGAGGGAACCTTATTAACAAAATTTTCAAAATATTTGTTTAATTTATTCATAGTACCATAATAATCCATGTGCTCTCGATCTATGTTTGTGATAATTGAATATGTTGGGGGTATGAAAACAAAACTTCCATCGGACTCATCAGCCTCTAATATAGACCATTCGCTTTTACCAAGCTTTGCAGAGTTATTTATTGAATTTATTACTCCACCATTGATAATGGTGGGATCAATTTTTGTTTCTTGAAATATTGAAGCTATCAAAGATGTTGTTGTGGTTTTACCGTGCGACCCAACAACTACAATATTTTTTGTTAAAGAGACAATGTTTGCTAACATTTCTCCTCTTTTATAAATAGGTAATTGTTTTTTTTTGGCTACAACAAACTCTGGATTATTTTTTTTAATAGCTGAAGATATAACTAGGATAGTTCCTTTATCTATATTTTGTTTTTTATGTCCAATAAAAACTTTTATGTTTTCTTTTCTTAATCTTTCAATATTTTTATTATTTGCAATATCGCTTCCTTGAACTTTAAAACCTTTACCTTTCATTATTAATGCTAAGCCACTCATGCCTATTCCACCTATTCCAACGAAATGAATTAGTTCTGATTTTGCTAATTTAATTTTCATTAATAATTTTTAATATTTTTTGATTAACATTATCCCAGGTGTTTTGATAATTTAATTTAATTAAATTTTTTTTTTTTGCCATGTAATCCTGACTTTTATTTGTCAATTCCAGTAAAAATTTCTCAAATTTTTGATCATCAAAATCCTTTTGATCAATTATCCAACAACAATCCTGTTCCTTGTAATATTTTGCGTTTTCATACTGATGATTATCTTTTGATGACGGAAGTGGTATTGCTACAAATGGAATATTTAAGTAGGATAATTCAGCTAAGCTAGATGCTCCAGCTCTTGTTATGCATAAATCACCTTGTTTTAAAACTTTATTAAGATTGTGATCAAAACTGAAAACTTTATTTTCAATATTGTTTTGAGAATAAAAATTTTTCAAAGAGTTAATATTTTTCTCACTTGTTTGATGAATAATTTTAATAGAAACCTGTTTTGCTATACTTACTAAAGATTTCTTTAAGAGCTCATCGAAGATTTTTGCACCCTGACTACCTCCAATGATTATAATTGTGAATAAATTTTCTTGTTTTTGATACGTACCAGAATCATAATATTCTTTTCTTATCAAAGGTTTGATAGTAGTTAATTTATGATCAATTCCTGAAGGCAAATTAATTAAATTCTTTGAATAACATATTAGCTTTCTTGAAAAATTTAAAAAAAATTTATTAGCTCTTCCAAGAACCATATTTGGTTCAATTAAAAAAATTTTAATTCTCAATATTTTTGCTGCCAAACATAGCGGCAAAGACATATAGCCACCTGTGGAAATTAAAATTGAAATATTACTTTTTTTTAAAAGAAAAAAAGATTTAATAGTTAGAAATAATATTTTTAAAAATGAAAAAGGAAGTAGAAAATAATTATTTAATTTAGGGGTGTTAATTACAACTGTTTTATAATTTTTATCTAAATATGCAAGACCTCTTACGTCAGTAGAAATCAAAGTTTCATGGGAATTCTTTATATGATTATAAATCGTTATTGCTGGTATCACATGACCTCCTGAACCACCTGTAGATATCAAAACTTTATTTATCATTTTTTAGCTTACTTTTCTTTTTGTTAAATTTAAAATAATCCCAGCCAATATTGATGTACTAATTATTGATGAACCACCATAACTTAAAAAAGGCAATGTCATGCCAGTGGTTGGAAATAATCTTATATTAACTCCAATATGAATAGTGGCCTGCATTAATATTAAACTAATAGATCCAATTAAAATAAGTTTATCTTTATCATTTGTTTCAAAACTTATCTTTTTAAAAACCATATAAATTAAAATCAAAAACAATAATAATATTAAGATTATGGCAACAACACCAAACTCTTCAGAAATTACTGAAATAATGTAGTCAGTATGGGCTTCAGGAACTCTATTTTTAAGAACTCCTTCACCTATACCTTTACCAAAAAAACCTCCACTTGTTATCGAGTCTATTGCTTTATCAGATTGAAAATTATGAGTTCCCACTTCTCTGTTAAAAAAAGAAAAAATACGTGCCTGGATATAATCAAACTTTGGAACATAAATAACTAAGTAAGCCAACAAAGAAGTACCCGCGACAAAAATTGCTAAGAGAATATATAAGTTAATACCTGAGGTGAAAATTAAAACAGCCCAGGAAAAAACTATCAATAATGTTTGACCAATATCTGGTTGAATTATTAAAAGTAAAGAAATAATAGATATCAAAATAGTCGATATCAAATACTTAAATAAAATATTTGATCTACTACCACATAAAATAGTTGCTAAAATTATTATTAGAAACGGCTTTAGAACTTCTATAGGCTGAAACCGAGGTAAAAAAAATAAGTCTATCCATCTTCTAGAACCTTTAACTTCAACACCAATAAATGGCACTAAAAATAATGAAACAAGTGAAATAAAAAAAAGAAAAATAGAGTATTTATATAATTGATCTGAATTTAAAGAGGAGAATATAAAAATAAGAAATATTCCAATTAAAACATAAATCAAATGTTTAAAAAAAAAGAAATAACTGTTCGTATCTAATTTGTCAGAGGCTATTAATGAAGTTGATACTAAAGAAAAAAATAATCCAATAATGAATAATAAGCTTATTAAGGTAAAAATCGATTTATCTATATTTTTCCACCATTGATAATAAAATTTATAAATAAAACTATCGCTTTGCATTAATATACTTTTTAATTATTTGATTAAAAAATTGACCTCTATCTTCAAAATTTTTAAAAGTGTCAAATGAAGCTCCAGCTGGACTAAAAAAAATAATATTTTTTTTTGATTTTTGAATATTAATTTCTGAAAAAATAACTTTAAGAGTTTCTTGTAAATTTTTAAAATTTTTTATTTTTAAACTATTTTTTAAAATTTTTATAAATTTTCTATGATGTGATCCAAAAATATAAGCTTTGATATTTTTACACTTTATTTTTGATAGTTCAAATTTGTCTCCTTTTTTAGGAATTCCTCCTAAAATCCAATATGCATCATTTAAATTTTTTAATATATTTTCAGAGGAAGCAAAGCTTGTAGATTTAGAATCGTTAATTATTGTGAGATTTTTTTTATCAAATATAATTTGTTGTCTAAAGTCTAGGCCTTTAAATTTATTAATAGTTTTAATTAATTTTTTGTAATTAAGTTTTAATCTTGAAGCAATTTTTAGTATAAATGATAAATTTTCTTTATTTCCATCAGATATAAAATATTTATTTTTAATTTTATTAAACTTTTTATCTATACCTGAGGTCTGTACTCTGTAGATTTTTGAACTATATTTATTTTTATTTAATTTTTTAGTTATTAGATCGTCCTCTTTTTTTACGTATGCAAAAGATCCTTTTATTTGAGATTTTAATAATTTAAATTTTGCATTTACATAATTTTGCAGACTTTTATGTCTTTCAATATGATCTGGGGCAATGTTTAAAATGATAGCGTATTTTGACCTAAATACACTACTGTAATCTAGCTGATAAGAAGAAGCTTCTATTACAAAGATTGTTTTTTTTGTAATATTTTTTTCTGATAATGCTGGATTACCTATGTTTCCAATAAGTCTTGAGTCTCTTTTTTGATCAATTAAAGCATCATGTAAAATTTTAGCAGTTGTAGATTTACCGTTAGTTCCAGTAATTGTAATACTTTCATTGTTATAAAATGAAAATAAAACATCAAGGTCGGTGTGAATTTTTTTGGAATTTTTCTTTAAAAATTTTGATAATTTACAATTTGAGAAATCAATTCCAGGACTAATAATAATTCTATCAAAATTTATTTTTTTAATTTGCTCTAACTTAATTATTTTTTTTTTAGTTTTTAATTTAATTTTTTGGTTGTCATCAAACAAATATACATCAGACTTGTTTTTTAAAAACTTATAAGATGAAATGCCACTTTTTCCTAAACCGTAAATTAATATTTTTTTTCCTAAAAAAATATTATTAAATATTTTCATTATCTTAATTTTAGAGTAGCTAAACCAATCATTGCTAGGATGATAGAAATAATCCAAAACCTAATTACAACTGTAGACTCTGGCCATCCCTTTTTCTCAAAATGATGATGAATAGGCGCCATTCTAAAAATTCTTTTTCCAGTAAGTTTAAACGAAATCACCTGAACCATTACTGAGACCGCCTCTAACACAAAAAGTCCACCCGTAATTGCTAAAACAATCTCATGCTTTGTAATAATTCCTACTGCACCTAAAGATCCTCCAAGAGATAAAGAACCTGTGTCACCCATAAAAATTTTAGCAGGTGGAGCATTAAACCATAAAAAACCTAAACAAGAGCCAATAATCGCTCCACAAAAAATTGCTACTTCACCTGTTCCATCGATGTAGGGGATTTGTAAATAATTTGAAAATACTATGTTTCCAGTAACATAACTTATAAAGGCAAAACATGCTGCAACTAATATAACAGGTACTGTTGCTAGACCATCTAATCCATCAGTAAGATTAACAGCATTTGATGAACCTATAATTACGAATATTGCAAATGGTATAAAAAACCATCCAAGATTTATGACTAAATTTTTAAAAAATGGAAAATATAAATTATTTAAATCTTGATAATCATTTAAATAAACAAAAAAACTTACTCCAATAATTGCTAATATTATTTGTGAAGTTATTTTAAACTTTGATGAAATTCCTGATGAGTTGCTAAATTTAATCTTCCTAAAATCATCATAAGCTCCTAATAAACCAAAAGTAATTGCTATGTAGATACAAAATAAAATATTAATATTTGATAAATCAGCCCAAAATATTACTGATACCAATAAGCCGAATAAAATTATTAAACCACCCATTGTTGGTGTACCAATTTTTTTAACTATATGATCTTCAGGTCCATCGTCCCGGATTGGATTTAAAATTTTTTGTTTTGAAAAAAATTTAATAAAAGGACCTCCAATAATCAGTACAATAACCAATGAGGTGAAAAAAGATAAACCTGTTCTAAAAGTTAAATATTTAAATACATTTAAAAAACTAAAAGTATCTACAAAATTTAATAAAAATTGATAAAGCATTTAATGCAATCCTTTCAGCTCTTTTACTATGTCGTTGAATCCTGTCGCAAGTGAGGCTTTAATCATTAAATAATCATTATTATTTAAATCTTTTCTGATCAATTCAATAATTTGGGATTTGTTTAATAAAATCCGGCCTTTTTTAGCTTTTGAGATACTTTTAAATATTATAGATGCCATTTTACCTTTCACAAATACCTTATCTATCTTGGTTTGATTAATTATTGGAGCAATAGATTTATGAAGTTTTTTAGAATGACGACCCAGCTCTAGCATGTCACCAATTAGTAAATATTTTTTAGATTTTTTTGAGTTTATTTTATCAAAATTTTTAATCGATGATTTTAATGATAGAGGATTTGAATTATAACTTTGATCAATTAAATTAATTTTTTTATTATTAATTTTTACTACAGAATGGTCTCCCCTTCCTCCCGGAATTTTAAAATTCAGAAAAATATTTTCATTAAGTTTAAATATATTTTTATAAATACTAATCACTGCTAAAGCAGAAAGTGTATTATATATATTGTTTTGAAAATCGTTTGATAATGTGAAATACTTTTTTTTATTATTTAATCTAACATTAATTCTAAATTTTTTTCTGAAGTGCTTTATATTAATTAATTTAACATCAGCTTTCTGACTTTTAATACCAAAAGAAACTACTTTAATTTTATTTTCCTTGGCAATTTTTTTATGTAATTGAAAAAAATTATCATCTGCATTCAATACAATATAACCATAAGGTTTAATATTGTTAATAATTTCAGATTTTGCCAAAGCAATCTGTTTAATATTTTTAAAATTTTTAGCATGTGCATAATTTATATTTGTTATTACTCCAACATCTGGTTCTATTATTTTTGATAAATAATCAATTTCACCTTTTTTATCCATTCCAACTTCTAAAATTCCAAATTCATCATTTTGTTTCAGATTAAAAAGACTCAAAGGAACTCCAAATTTATTGTTATAAGATTTTGGAGAAATGCTTACTTTTGAAATTTTACTTAATACATTGCCTAGCAATTCTTTAAGTGTAGTTTTGCCACAACTACCTGTAATAGCTATAATATTTGTATCAATACTTTTTCTAAAAGTTTTCGAAATATCTGTTAGGAATTTTAAAGTATTTTTTACTTTAATCTGACAACTTTTATTTAAGTTATTTTGGATTTTGTTTACTACAGCTAATGATGCTTTTCTCTTGAATGATTGTGCAACATATTTATTACCATCATTTTTTTTTCCCCTAATAGCAAAAAAAATATCATTTTTAGTAACTTCTTGAGAATTAATTCTTGCCGTTTTTAAAGATGTGGAGGGAGATAATTTTTTAATTTTAACTGCCTCTTTAACCACATTTAATTTTAAATTATTTGATAAATTATTATTTTTATTCTTAATAGCATTTAAAATTACTTTTCTATCGGAAAAGAAAATTTTCTTGTTTCCAATATCTTGCGTTTTCTCATGGCCTTTTCCAGCGACTAACAAAATATCACCTGAATTCAAATTATGAATAGCTTGTTTTATTGCTATTGCTCTATTAGAAATTTCGGTAATTCTTTTTTTTTTGATCCCTTTTTTTATATCTCTTCTTATTTTTTGAGGATTTTCAAATCTAGGGTTATCATTTGTAAGAATAATACTATCTGCAAAATCACTAGCTATTTTCCCCATTTTTGATCTTTTATTTTGATCTCTATTTCCACCGCAACCGAATAGCGCTGTGATTGCTTTATTAGGAAATTGTTCTCTAAGATTTAAAAGACATGTTTTTAAAGCATCAGGCGTATGAGCATAATCAAGAATTACTTTAGATTGATTTTTAATTTTACCAATTTTTTCAAACCTTCCCTCAACTGGTTTTAATTTTGGAATTGTATTTAAAATTTTATCTATACTAATACCGCTATATTTTGCTGCAATTATTGCCATCAAAACATTTTTTAATTGTATTTTTCCAATTAAATTTAAATTTATATCCCTTATTGAGCTATTTAATTTAATTCTAAGAAATTGACACTCTCCTTTAAAATTATGAGATAAAAGCTCTAGATTATTTTTCTTGTCATTAAGTGTATGCAATTTTAATTTCTTATTAATTGCAATTTTTTTTATATTTTTAAACTCAGGTATTGATTGATCTGTAATTACATTGCCTCTTTTCAAGATTAGGTTTTCAAATAAATAAAGTTTTGCATTTAAATAGTTTTTTAAATTTTTATGATAATCAAGATGATCCTGGGATAGATTAGTAAATACACCTGAATTAAACTTTAAACCATCTAATCTATTTTGCTTTAAACCATGGCTTGAGGCTTCCATAATTACATTTTCTATTTTTTGATTTTTTAAATTGCTTAATATTTTAGCCAATTTTATTGGATCTATTGTAGTATTAGATAAATTCAAATTAATACTTTTTGATTTAACACCTAATGTGCCAATTGAAGCACCTTTTTTATTATTAAATTTTAATATTTGATAATAAAAATCTGCAACTGATGATTTTCCGTTTGTACCAGTAACTGCAATTAAATTTTTTGGTTTTTTATTATAAATTTTAAAAGCAGTTTCAGCTAATAATTTCCTTACATTATTTGTATGAATAAACAAAATTCCACTTTGTAATGGATTTGTTTTTCTTTCGGTTACAATAATTTTAGATCCTTTTTTAATTGCTTTAGGAATAAATTTATTACCATCAATTGTATTTCCTTTGATTGCAAAAAAAATATTATTTTTTTTAATATTTTTTGTGTTAAATGAAATTCCTGAAAAGGAAAAATTTCTATAATTTTTTTTTATGTTTTGAAAATAGTTTCCTAGAAGCATAATTAATTAACCTCTATATATTTTGTGGCTAAAATAGGCCCAATTTTATCTATAACTTTTCCAGCTACCTCTACTGAGGTCCAGCCAGCAGTATTATAAAGTGTACCTTTCCACCCTCCTTTTCGATGTCTATACTTATAATAATAATCTTTAGATTTTTTTGGAGTATCGAGCATTACAACAAAAACAAATTGTGGATTCGATGTTGGAAAAATAGAAGCAAAAGTATTTATTTTTGCCTCTGAATATACTCCTCCCTCAGGTTGATCAGCGGTTCCTGTTTTTCCACCAATTTCATAATTTTGAACGTCTGCAAATTTAGCTGTCCCTTCCTCAGTATTTACAATTTTTCTTAACGCACCAACAACTTGTTCTGAAATACCTCTGTTTAATATTCTTTCATTTTTTTTATTAAAATTATTTTCTTTATAAATTAATGTTGGGTTAATTTCATAACCACCATTTGATAGAACAGAATAACCTTTTGCTAATTGAAGAATTGTAGTTGCTATTCCGTGTCCAAAGGAAGCTGTAGCCAATCTGCATTTTCCAAAATCATAATTTTTTTGAGGAGCAACTTCTTCAATATCAAAATCAATATCACTTAACACGCCAACTTTTTCTAAAAATAATTTAAATTTTTCTGCGCCAATTTTTTGAGCAATCCTGACAGATCCTATATTTCCAGATCTAACTAAAATTTGCTCTGCAGTTAAATCTGATGGTATTTCATTATCGTACTCACCTATTCTGTATTTGTCACATTTAATTGATTTGGGTAAATCTAAAAATTCAGTATCTGGTTTAATTACCTTTTCATTTAAGGCACTAGCAAAAGTAAATGCTTTAAATACAGAGCCGAGTTCATATGTTCCTTTAGTTACCCTATTAATATAATTTACATCTGTAATATTTTGTCTTTCATTTGGATTGAAATCTGGCAAAGAAACTAATGATAAAATATTGCCACTATTAACATCCATTAAAATAGCTGCACTACCTTTGCTTTTAAAAATTTCCTGATATTTTATTAATTCTTTTCTAATTAAAAATTGTATATCTTTATCTAATGTAAGTTTAATTGACTCTTTAGATTTTCTAAGTTCATCATTTAACGATTTTTCTAATCCGGAAATACCATTATTATTATCATCTATCTGACCTAAAACATGACTAAAAAGATTTTTTTGTGGATACATTCTTAAAACTCTTTCTTCTGGAACTAAAGATTTGTCCCCTAATTTCATTATTTTTTCATAATTTTCCTCTGAAATTTTCTTCTCTAAATAAAAAAATTTCTTAGTTTTTATTTTTTTTTTAATTTCATCAAAATTTTTATCAGGAAAAATAATATTTAAACTTAGAAGTAATTTTTTTTCGTTTATTATATCTGAAGTTTTTAAACCAATATCAATTGATTTAACTGTCTTAGCTAAATAATTTCCATTAATGTCTATGATATCTGCGCGATAAAGCTGATTTTTAGATGCAGGAAGATTATTTATTTTTTCTAATTTACTCTTTCGTGTACCTAAGTGAACTAAGTGTATTGTGTAAATTAAATATATAATAAAAAAAACAAAGAAAATAAAAGATACTCGATTAAATTGAATATTTAATCCATTCTCCTTTTTCTTAAATGTGAAATCACTTTTATAATCTTCTATAGTTAATTTTGATTTATTATCAGCCATTACTCTTTAATAATTTTAAAATTTTGAATTTTATTTTTATCTTTTGAAATATTATAGATTTTTATGTCGTTTATATTTTTTTGAATTAACTCATCCTCAAAATACTGTGATTGATATTCAAGTAATCTTTCTGCAGAACTTAAATAATCATACTCCAAAGATACATTTTCAAATTCAGATTTTAAAACTCTAATATTCTCTTTCGCTGTAAATATTTCATCTTCAATCTGTTTGGTTGTATTTTTTATTATTGCAGTTGATAGGACTAAAAAAAATATAATTACCGCTAAAACAAACTTTTTCACAGTTTGTCTCCATAATTTTCAATTTCAATATAATTTCTGAATTGCTTTTCTATATCAGTATCAAAATTATAAAAATCAGTTTTTTTTATTACATATCTAAATTTAGCAGATCTGGATGGTGGATTTTCACTTATTTCTTCATTTGAAGGTGTTATTGGTTTTTTTTGAGTTAAATTAAATAAAGTGTCTGCTTGTTTTATAGCAGGGCTATAACGTGAAATACTTTTATTTTCAGAGAGACTTTTAAAAAAATATTTTACTATTTTATCCTCTAAAGAATGAAATGTAACTACTCCTAAAACACCATCCTTTTTTAAAACTTTAGTTGCATTGATTAGTCCATAAATTAACTCGCTTATTTCTTTATTTACAAATATTCTAAGAGCCTGAAAAACCTTAGTTGCATTATGAACTTTAAAATTTTTTCTTTTTTTTGATTTATCAATAATCTCAACCAAAACTTTAGTGTCTATTATTTTTTTAGATCTTTCTTTTATGATTTTGCGCGCAATGTATTTTGCTTCTTTTTCGTCACCAAAAAATTTAAAAATTTTTTCTAATTCTTTTTCATCAAGTTTATTGATTGCATCATCTGCTGAATAACTATTTAATCCCAGCTGCATATTTAATTTACCACTATCAGAGAATGACAATCCTTTTAGTGGGTCTTTTATTTGAGTATAAGAATAACCAAGATCAAAAATTATTCCTCTTATGTTTTCGTTTTTGAGTTTTAAATTACTTAATTGACTAAATTTAATATTTTTAAAAATAAATCTATCTTCAAAATTTTTTTTTAATTGGTTAGCAATTTTTGCACTCTCTATATCTCTATCTAGAGCTATTACGTTTGTATTTTTAAAATCTAAAATTTTTTTGGTATAGCCGCCTTGACCAAAAGTACAATCGATAAATGTGCCACCATGTTGAGGGGAAATAACGCTAATAATTTCTTTTAGCAGTACCGGATAATGCTTTTGCATTTTCGGTACTATGGTGGCGTCCATTTATTTCTTGGAAGACCATTAATTTTTTTGTCTTCTTAAGAATGCTGGTATCTCAAGATCATCTTCTTCTTCCTCATGGTCAGAAGATAAAAGTTCATCTGAACTTGAGGTTTCAGTTTCTGAACTGAATAAATCTGGTGAATCAGAATCAACTCCAAATTCTTTAAGATCATTAGAAACCTCTTCATCAATATTATTCTCTTGGATTTCTTTATTATTAGTTTCCAAAGCCTCTTGTGCAAAAGATTTTTCCATTTCATTAACTGAATTATCTTCGACTATACTTTCACTTTCCATGCTAGTATTTTGAACAACTTCCTCATTCATCATTTGATTGTGAGAACTTTCGTTTTGTTGTTCTTGGATAATCTCATTTTCAAGCTTTAAAGCATTCGCACCATGTGTAATTGGATTTGATGCTGTTGTATTTGAAAAATTAAAAGATTGAGATGATCCCATGTTTGAAAAATCAGAGTAACCTGGATTACGGTTTTGAATTCTATGAACCATATTTACAACAGATTTTGACTCTGGCTGTTGCCCGTCTAAAGAGGTAGCAACAATTGAAACTCTCATTTTTCCATCAAGTTCTGTATCAGTGATTGCACCAATAATTAACTCTGCTTCAGGGTCAACTTCAGCTCTTACTTTATTTACAGCTTCATCAACTTCAAAAAGTTTAAGATCTTTACCACCAGTAATATTTACCAATAAACCTTTTGCACCTTTTAAAGTATAGTCGTCTATCAGTGGATTGCTGATTGCCATCTCTGCAGCTTTTAGAGCTCTACCTTCTCCTTCAGCTTCTCCAGTTCCCATCATAGCTTTACCCATCGCTGCCATAACTGTTTCAACATCAGCAAAATCTAAGTTGATCAAACCGGGTCTAACCATCAAATCAGTTATACTCTGAACACCATGCATCAAAACATTATTTGAAAGGTTAAATGACTCTTCAAAAGTTGTCTGTTCGTTAGCTATTTTAAATAAGTTTTGGTTAGGAATAACAATTATTGTATCAACATGTTTTCTTAACTCTTCTAAACCTTGTTGTGCTCTTCTCATTCTAGAGGGGCCTTCATATAAAAATGGAAGAGTCACAACACCTACAGTTAAGATATTCAATTCTTTAGCAGCTCTTGCGATGACATGAGCAGCACCAGTGCCCGTTCCACCACCCATACCAGCTGCAATAAAAACCATGTTTGCACCTTGAAGTGTATTTACAATTTCATTTAAAGATTCATCAGCTGCAGCTTGTCCAATATCAAGTTTTGCTCCTGCTCCTAAACCTTTTGTTAAATTTAAACCAATTTGAATTCTTGTTTTTGCTTTACTTAATTTTAAATCTTGAGCATCAGTATTGACAGCAATAAATTCTACTCCTTGAAGATTATTTTCAATCATTTCATTAATTGCATTTCCACCTGCTCCGCCAACTCCTAATACTAGTAATCGTGGTTGTAACTCTTTAATTTCTGGTGCCTTAAAGTTAATTGTCATCTTATTTCCCCTCGTTGTTGTTTAAGTGTTTTTCCCATTTAAGACTTGCTCGATTTATATTTGCCTTTTTTCTTGCTGAGGTCTTAAATTTTTCAAATGCTGCTGGTTCCCATATTTGGAATGTTTGACCTTGACCAACAAATAACATGTTGTTTTTTATTTTCGCATGTTTTAATAATTTTGATGAAAGCGAAATTCTACCTTCACTATCAAATTGTAAATTAGTACTTTCAGCTAATATTGATGTTGCAAAGTAATCTCTTTTTTCCTCAAAAGGATTTAAAGATTCAATTGCTGAAGAAATTTTTTCAATTCTATCTTGAGAACATGCTTCTATTG